>DAIDKC010000211.1 GCA_027451045.1 Holophagaceae bacterium
GTGCCCTGGTCGAGTGCGAGGGCGCGGGGGCCCACCGTGGGGAGGAGATCGAGGATCTCGAGGTGGACGCGGAGCAGAAAGAAGGTCGCGAGGGGAGCGGGCAGGTCGGGGCGGACTTCGCCACGGGCGATGCCCTGCTCCAGCAGGAGCTTCACCTGCAGGGCGGCCGTGCCCATGGAGTCCTGGATGTGCGCCTGGATGCCCTCGGTGCCCCGCACGACCTCGCCCCGCACCAGGCTCCGGAAGCCGGGATCATGGCCGAGATGCCTGTGGAAGGCGCGCACCGCCTCCCACAGGCGCAGGGGCGTGGGGCGGGCATCGCCGGGATCCGCGATCCGCGCCAGGTCCGCGACCAGGGGGGGGATCCGGCGCCCCAGGAGCGCCTCGAACATGGCCTCCTTGCTGGCGAAGTGGTAGTAGATCAGGGCCGGATCGCAGCCGGCCTCCCGGGCGATGGCACGCAGGCTCGCGGCCTGGAGCCCCGAACGGGCGAACACGGTCTGGGCCGCGTCCAGGATCTGGTCCGACTCCACGCGACGCGGCTTGGGGCCACGGGGGCGCACGGACCTGGAAGGCGTCAAGGGGGCTCCAATTCAACGAATGTTGAATTGTGGGTCGTGATCCGGCGCTTCCGCAAGGGGAATTTCATCGCATGTTGAAAATATGCCCGTACGCCACGACCGGCCCGCAGGGGCCGGTCGCAGGATCCGGGAACGCCTACTCGACGGAAATGGGCGTCTCGGTGGTGTAGTCGAGAGTGATCACCTCAGGCTCTTCGAAGGCGATGCGGTTCTCCTCGACTTCGGCCACGGCGACCTGGCCCCAGAAGGAGGCCAGCTTGGGGGCATCCTGGGCCTGGCCGTGCCGGTTGACGGGCACGACCACCTCCACCTTGGGGAAGGCCCCGCGCTGGAGCTGCTCGCACCGCTTGCCCGCCACCACGACGAAGCGGTACTTGTTGAAGATTTCCTCGGGGATTCTGACGATGGTGCGCTGGGTCATGGAAGCTCCGGACCCGTCAGGATAGCAGCGGGACAGGCCTCCGTCTATGTTCCCCATCGCCTACCCGCGGGTGCCTGAGGCTCGCACCACCAGGACATCGCAGGGCGCGAGGCGCACCACCCGGGCGGCCGTGCTGCCGAAGAGCAGTCGCTCCAGGGTGGAGTGCCCGACCTGGGCCACCACCAGGAGGGTGTCGGGGGTGGCCTCGGCCACCAGCTCTTCCGCAGGCCCCCCCCACTTGACCAGGGCCTGGCTGCCGGGCCAGGTCTCCAGCCACCCCTCGAGCTGGACCCTGGCATGGTCCTCCATGCTCTGGAGCCACGCGGGGTCGGGCAGGGCGATCTGGGCCTCCGGCAGCATGGGCGCGGGGGGCTGAAGGACATGCATGGCTGTCAGGGGCACGCCCAGGCGGGAGGCCCAGGCCGCGCCCCGCTCCAGGGCCTGCCGGGAGGCCTCCGAGAAGTCCACACCCACCAGCACGCGCTTGATCATGGCGCCCTCCGGGTTGTTCCGCCCCAAGGATAAGGCCCCGAGCCGCCGCGGGCTCCATGGAAATGATCCTGCCCGGTAAAGGAGTTGGAACATATAATGGGATCTCCGGGAGGCGCCATGACCCCCAAACCCGTCCGCTCCCTCACGCCCGGCCTGCCGACCCAGGACGGCAACCGGGTGCCCCTCACCCGCCTCGTACCCGGCCGCGGGCAGCGCGGAGACGAGGCGTTCCGCGCCATGGACCCCTTCCTGCTGATGGACCACTTCGGGCCCATGGTGCTTCCGCCGGGGACGGACGCGGGCTTCCCGCCCCACCCCCACAAAGGCTTCCAGACCCTGACCTACCTGCTCCAGGGGGCCTTCAGGCACCGCGACAGCACAGGCGGTTCGGGGGTGCTCCGGCCCGGCGGGGCCCAGCTGATGCATGCGGGCTCCGGGATCGTCCACGAGGAGATGCCGGTGCCCGAGCACCTCGAAAGCGGCGGCCCCATCGAGGGCGTACAGCTCTGGATCAATCTCCCGTCTGCCGACAAGGGCACGGCGCCCGGCTACACGGACCTCCAGCCGGAATCCATGCCCTGGCAGGCGCTTCCGGCTGGTCGCATCCGGGCGCTGGCGGGTACCTGGGCGGGGGTCGAAGGGCCGGCCCGAACGCCCGCCCGCATCGCCTACGCGCACCTGGAACTCGATGCCGGTGGCCGCTTCCAGCACCCGCTTCCCGACGGCTGGATGGCGGCCGTGGTGCCGCTGCGCGGCTCGGTTCGCATCGAGGGTACGGAGGTACCGGCCGACACCGTGGCCCTGCTCGGGGATGGGGACAGCCTG
Source organism: Holophagaceae bacterium (assembly GCA_027451045.1). Lineage (GTDB taxonomy): Bacteria > Acidobacteriota > Holophagae > Holophagales > Holophagaceae > Geothrix. The sequence goes on from DAIDKC010000211.1 coordinate 2,320, forward strand.
GACCTGGAGGCCGCTGGGGAGACCGGCCTCATGCTGCTTGCGGGCGAGCCGCTCCGCGAGCCCATCGCCCACTACGGCCCCTTCGTCATGAACACCCGCGAGGAGATCGAGCAGGCCCTCAGGGACTACCAGGCCGGGCGCATGGGGCGGCTGGAGCCCCTCCTCGGCTGATGTCGTGACCGGAATTCAAGGGTTTCCGCATGCGGCCGATGCCTGACGCATCCCTGCCCAGGACATTCCCATGGCTCTTCTGCTTCGCCGTGCCTCCACGTCTCCCGGTCCGGACCCGGCGTCTGGCATCCCCTCCGATACCCTCCGGGTCCATCTCCGGGGCCTGGAGCAGGTGCTGATCCATGCTTCCGTGGGAGCGGCCCGGACCGGCCTGAAGCTCCGCTCCCTGGCCGAGGGCTACCAGGAGATCCTCGGAGCCGCCGGGGAGATCAAGCGTGCCGTGGGGGGCATGGAAGAGGAACTGCATGCCGCCACGGGAGCCGCGGAGCACGGGGCGGAAAGCACCTGGAAGATGGCGGAACTCATCAGGGAGGGGCTGGCCGAGAGCCAGAAGTCCGTCCAGACGGTCCACGAGTTGCGCCAGCAGACGGATGTCACCGGTGCCCGTCTGCAGATCCTCATGGAGAAGGTCAACCAGGTGACCGGGGTGGCCCAGGTGATCGAGGAGATCGCAGCTCGCACTGGACTGCTCAGCCTCAACGCCGCCATCGAGGCGGCCCATGCGGGCGCGGCGGGCCGGGGCTTCGCCGTGGTGGCCGAGGAAGTGCGCAAGCTCGCGGACCGGACCGCCCAGCAGACCCAGGAGATCGGGGCACTGCTTGCCGCCATCCAGGCGGAGCTGGCGCCGGCCCGGGACGCCATGACCCGCAGCATGGAGCTGGCCGCTGCCACCTCGGGCCAGGTGGAGGCGGTCGGCCGACGCCTGGCCACGTTGGCCGAGCTGGGGGACGAGACCGCTGGGCAGGTGGACCGCATGGCCGAGGCGGCCTCTCGCGAGCGTCAGGCCGTGCAGACGCTGGCCCAGTCCGCCGAGCGCCAGGTGAACTCGGCAGAGCACCTGAGGGAAGAAACCGAAGGGCTGGTGAAGATCTCATTCGACCTATCTGCCGTCACCGAGACGGGGCACATGCATCTCGCCCCCTACGACACGGGCTCCCTGTTCCACGTATCCCTGGCCCTGAGCCGCGAGCTGGTCCAGCGGGCCGCTGCGATCCTGGAAGCTCCGGTCCGGGAGGGGCGGCTGCAGGCGGAGGATCTCTTGGCCCTGCACTATGCCGAGATCAAGGGTGATGCCATCCGGAGCCTGGGCTCTCTCTTCGACGTGAGCCGCGTACCCCGGGAGGGCTTCGTGCCTCCCAAGTACCGCACCGCCTATGATGCCCTGGTGGATCGTCTGCTCATGGAGCTCTATGACGAGTACATGGTCCGGGAACCGCGCCTGACGTTCGCTCTGCTCCTCGACCTGGATACCTACACGCCCGCCCACAATGGCATCTACACCCGGGCCTGGACGGGTGATGCCAAGCAGGACCTCGCCGGCAACCGGGTGAAACGCCTCTACCTTGACAATCCGGTGCTGGTGCGGGGCGCCCGGACGGGCCTGGGCGCCACGGCAGAAGCCCTTCCCGGCCTGCCGAGCCGGGCAGATTTCCTCCGGGCAGGCGCCAATCTTTCCCAACCCACAGGGGGAACGGAGCACTTCCTGGTTCAGACCTATGCTCGGGACACCGGCACCGTCAACACCGTGCTCACGCTGCCCTGCTACGTGCTGGGCCAGCGGTACGGCTCGGCGATCCTGGGCTGGACGGAGGAGTGAGCAAGAACTTCAGAGTGGACGCGCCTCGAGCTTGCGGACCAGCGTGAACCGCCCCTGGGCCAGCTTCGGCAGGGCGCGGGCCAGGGCTTCGCGGCTGCAGCCGAGCTGCTCGCACCAACCATCCATGGGGATCTCGCCGCCCTCGGGATGGTCCGCCATCCAGCCTTCCCAGAGCGCACCCAAGACCAGGGCGTCCGGTTCCAGGCGGTCGCGCCAGTTCCGCTCCTGGGGCCGCCGGGGCTGATGGAAGGCGGTGCCGCGCAGCTTCTCGGGCAGGAACGCCTGGGGGCGGTCGTAGTCGTCGTGGGAGTAGTGGTAGCCCGCGCCCATGCCCGCCTTCCGGGCCGTGGACGTGTGGGCGTCCCGGAGGGCCTCGGGGACGGGCGCGTCCTCCGCGGCCAGGGCCGCGTCCACCGCCAGGACGGTGGCGTTGCTCTTCGCGGCATTGGCCACGTAGATCACCGCCTGGGCCAGGGGGATGCGGGCCTCGGGCCAGCCGATCTGCTCCACGGCCCGGCTGGCGGCCTCGGCGAGGATGAAGGCCTGGGGGTCGGCGTTGCCGACGTCCTCGGCGGCGCAGACCATGAGGCGCCGCGCGATGAAGCGGGGATCCTCGCCGCCCCGGACCATGCGGCTGAGGTAGTAGAGCGCGGCGTCGGCATCCGAGCCCCGCAGGCTCTTCTGGAAGGCCGAGGCCAGGTCGTAGTGGCCATCGGCGCGGTCGAACATCATGCGCCCGCCCAGGGCGCCCTGGAGGGCTTCCAGGTCCGGGTCGGGCATCTCCAGCCAGGTCTCAAGCCCCGAGAGCGCGGAGCGCAGGTCCCCACCGGCCCAGTGGGAGAGCCACCCGAAGACCTCGGCCGGCTCGGGTTTCCCAGGCCGCTCCTTCGCCCAGGCCCGCTCCAGCACCTGCTGGATGTCGCCGGGCTCCAGGCCCTTGAGTGCGATGAGCTGGCAGCGGCTGCGGAGCGCCGGGTTCAGGTAGAAGGCCGGGTTCTCCGTGGTGGCGCCGATGAGGATGGCCTCGCCGCGCTCCAGGAAGGGCAGCAGGATGTCCTGCTGGGCGCGGTTGAAGCGGTGGATCTCGTCCAGGAACACCACCGGCGGCACGCCCCGGAACAGGGGCATCTCCCGGCTCTCCTGGAGGAACTTCTTCAGTTCGGCCGCGCTGCCGCTCACGCCGGAGAACTCCCTGAAGCCGTGGCCCGTGGCCTCCGCCAGGATGCGCGCCAGGGTGGTCTTGCCCGTGCCCGGCCGGCCCCACATCACCATGGGGGGTAGCCGTCCGCCCGCCGTGAGCCGCGTCAGTGCCCCCTTCGGACCGAGCAGGTGCGCCTGCCCCACCACCTCGTCGAGGGTTCTCGGGCGCATTCTTTCAGGGAGCGGGACAGTCTGGCTCATCGTTTGGTTCCGATGCCTCCAGCCTAACGCCCGTGGGGGGCATGCGCCTCCCTCCTATCGGGCCGCTCCCGCAGCCCTCCTGCGCGCCTTCGGTGCGCAGAGTCGGGACATTCTTTCAGGGAGCGGGACAGTCTGGCTCATGGTTTGGTTCCGATGCCTCCAGCCTACCGCCTTCTCAGAGGAGGCCCGGGATGAGGCGCCGGGTCTCGCGGCAGTAGGCGGCGTAGGGCTCGCCGAGGCCCTGGAGGAGGGCGGCCTCTTCGATGCGGATGCGGCGCCAGCCCGCCACGCAGACTGGGAGCATCAGCACGAGGAAGCTGAGGGCGTCCCCCATGTGCAGGGCCAGGCCCAGGAACAGGAGGAGCAGGCCCGAGTAGGAGGGATGGCGCACCCAGGCATAGGGGCCGCGGCGCACCACGGCATGGTCGCCGTGGATGGCCACATCCACGGTGAAGAAGCGCCCCAGGGTCAGGATCGAGGCCCAGCGCAGGGCGATCCCGGCGCCCATGAGGCCAAGGACGAGGCCTTCACGCAGCCGCGGGCCGAGGGGCAGCGGTGCCCAGCCCTGGAAGGAGAGCCAGGTGGCCGCTGCGATGGCCAGGCCGAAGACGGTCCAGAGGAGGGCGAAGCTGCCGTGATCTTCGGACCGGGCGCCGAAGGATCGGGAGCGGGCCCGGAGGGCCAGGGCCACCTCCGAGATGGGGAAGAGCCAGAGCAGGGTGGCGACGGCATTGTGGAGCACGGGACCTCCGGGATGGAGGCCAGCATGGGCCGGCTGTCTCGGGTCTGCACGGCCCCGCCGGCGAAGGGTCCCGGGCGGCCGGTGGCCGGACGGGGGAGCGGGGCGGGTCCGCGTGCTAGGCTCCCTCCATGGATGCGATCCCGGCCTACGAACGCGATGCCACCGCCGCCACCCTCGAGACCCGGGTGCTCCGCACGGGCGAGGCGGGGGGCCGGCCCTTCGTGGTGCTGGCGGACACGGTCTTCTACCCCGAGGGCGGAGGCCAGCCCTGCGACCGGGGCACGATCAACGGCGTGGCCGTGCTCGACGTGCAGAAGCGCGACGGGGAGATCCGCCACACCCTGGAAGCTCCGCTGCCTGAAGGCCCGGCCTCGCTCCAGCTCGACTGGGTCCGGCGCTTCGACCACATGCAGCAGCACACGGGCCAGCACCTGCTCACGGCCGTGGCCCAGGACCGCTTCCAGTGGGCGACCACCGCCTTCCACCTGGGCACCGCCGTCTGCGACATCGAGGTGGCCGCGACCGCCCTCGGCCCGGCCGATCTGGTCCGGCTGGAGGAGGCCGTGGCCGCGGAGATCCGTGCCACGCGGCCTATCGCCACCCGCCGGGTGTCGCCCGCGGCCTACGGCCGGGAAGCGGTCCGATCCCGCGGTCTGCCCGAGGGCCATACCGGGGACATCCGCCTGGTGGAGATCGCCGGGGTGGACCTGAATACCTGCGGTGGCACCCATCTGCGCCACACCGGGGAGATCGAGGTCCTCAAGCTGCTGGGCACCGAGCCCATCCGGGGCGGCACCCGGCTCTTCTACGTGGCCGGTGGCCGCGTGCGGGTCCGCCTGGGCGCCCATGAAGCGCGCAACGCCGCGCTGCGGACCCTGCTGGGCGCGCCCGACGAGGAACTGGCCCCGGTGGCCCAGGCCAAGCTCGAGCAGCTGCAGGCCGCCGAACGGCGTCTCCGCAAGCTGGAGGAGGACCTGGTGGCGCTCCAGGCCGAGACCCTGGCCGCCCGGCCCGGTTCCCTGGTGGAGGCCCATCTGGAGGGCCGGGAGATGGCCTTCCTCCAGCAGCTGGCCCGCCGGATCCTGGCGGGGGATCCGGCCAGGGCCGTGTTCCTGACCTCGCAGGTAGAGGGGCAGGGGCTGTTCGTCCTGGCCGGGGGCGAGGCGTCGGCCCTGGACATTCCCGCCTGCGGGAAGGCCGTGGCCGGGATCCTGGGTGCCAGGGGGGGCGGCTCGGGACGGACCTTCCAGGGCAAGGCGCCGCATCTGGCGGCCCGCGAGGAGGCCCTGGCCCGTCTCAGGGGTTGATCCATGGACATCACCTACCTCGACCACAACGCCACCACCGCCCTGGATCCGGAGGTCTTCGAGGCCATGCGGCCCTGGTTCACGGAGCGCTTCGGGAACGCCAGCTCCGCCTATGCCCTGGGCCACCTTTCCGATGGCGCCGTGGTGGCGGCGCGGGAACAGGCCGCAGCCCTGGTGGGCTGCACCCCCGCCGAGGTCGTCTTCACCAGCGGCGGCACGGAAAGCCTCAACCACGCGGTCAAGGGCGCCTGGGAGGCCCTGCCGGGCAAGCGCCATCTGGTCGCCACGGCCGTGGAGCATCCGGCGGTCCGGGCCCTGGTCCAGTGGTGGCGGGCCATGGGCGGCGAGGTTTCGGATGTGGGTGTGGACGGTGAAGGCCGCCTCGACCTCGCGGCCCTGGAGTCCTTGGTGCGCGCCGATACGGCCCTGGTGGCCGTGATGGCGGCGAACAACGAATCCGGCGTCCTGTTCCCGGTGGCCGAGGCCGGGCGGATCGCCAAGGCCAAGGGCGCGCTCTTTCTGGTGGACGCCACCCAGGCCATGGGGAAGATCCCGGTGGATGCGGCGGCCTGGGGCGCGGATCTGCTGAGCCTCAGCGGCCACAAGTTCCATGGCCCGAAGGGCACGGGGCTCCTGATGATCCGGCGGGGCGTGCGCCTCAAGCCCCTCATGCTGGGGGGCTCCCAGGAGCGCGGCCGCCGGGGCGGGACGGAGAACGTGCCGGGCCTCGTGGGGCTCGGGAAGGCCGCGGAACTGGCGCAGGCCCGGCTGCCGGAGATGACCCGTGTCCGGGCCCTGCGGGATCGCTTTGAATTGGAACTGTCCGCGCGGGTGCCGGATCTCCGCATCCATGGCGTGGGCGCGGAGCGCCTGCCGAACACCAGCCTCGTTGGCTTTGCGGGCGTGGAGGGCGAGGCTGTCCAGCTGAGGCTGGCGGAGCAGGGCATCTGCGTCTCCACCGGGAGCGCCTGCAGCACGGGCATGCACGAGCCCAGCCACGTGCTGAGGGCGATGGGCGTACCGGACCTCTACGCCCGGGGCACTGTCCGCTTCAGCCTCGGCCGCGGAACCACTGAGGACGCCGTGGACCGGGTGCTGGACCTGCTACCCGGGATGATCTCGGAGCTCCGGAACCTCAGGCTCGCGCCGCGTTGAGAAGTGCCCCCATGTAGTGCTCCAGCGCGTAGGGGAGCCAGCGGTGGCCCGGCAGATCGCGGCTGAGGTAGCCCATGTGGCCCCCGTGCTCTTCCAGATGCAGGTGGACCCTGTGCGACCGCGGCGCATCCGCATGGCACTGCCAGGGGATGAAGGGATCGTCCTTGGACTGGAGGATGACCGTGGACACGGTGATGCCGCCGAGGTGGGGCCGGGCCGAGCAGCGGGCGTAGTAGTCGTCGGCATCGCGGAAGCCCGCAGCCTTCGTGGTATAGGCGTCGTCGAAGGCGCGGATGCTCATCAGGGGATGGGTGGGGTAGGCGTCGGGGATCAGCCCGTCATGGACGCGCTCCCGGATGGCGCGGCGGCAGCGCCGGATGAACCGCAGCTCGTAGAGGCGGTTGAAGCCGGCATGGATGGCGCCGGCGCAGGCCCCCAGGTCGAGCGGAGGGTTGACGGCGATGGCCAGGTCCGGCTGGGCGGCGGGTTCCGGCAGGCCCCCGCCAAGATTCAGCAGCAGCGCATTGGCGGAGAGGGAGAATCCGAGGGCCAGTTGCCGGAGATGCGGATGCTGGTTTCGCGCGGCGGCGAAAACCGCGCCCAGGTCATCGCCGGATCCGCTGTGGTAGGGCCGCGCCGCCAGGCCCCGGCCCTCGCCGCAACCCCTGTGGTTCACGGTCCACACGGGGTGGCCGAGCTTCCGGGCCACGGCCACGGCACGGCGAACGTAGTGCGCCTGGTCGTCCCCTCCCAGCCCGTGGAAGACGAGGACCAGGGTGTCCGTTTCCCCCGGATAGGCGCGCACCGCCAGCTGGTCCCCACCGGCCAGGGGGATGCGGACGGGTGTGGAAGGGTAGGCCGGCGCCTTGCCCGGCAGGTAGTTGCCGAGAATGGTCTGGAGATGCCCTCCCCGCGCCCAGGCAGGCGGGCGGCAGGGCAGGGGGGGAAGGGGCAGGCCCCCGGTCCCGCTCATGCGCCGCGTTGGTACACGAGCTTGAAGTGGAAGGGGTTGTCCAGCTTGGGGTGGGTGTAGGTGACCTCCAGGGCCAGGGTCTTCCCGTCCGGGCGCATGGAATACACGTACTGCAGGGAGTAGCCGTCTCCGCGCATGGTCTGGATCAGCATCGGGCCTTCCTGGGTCAGGGATGCCTTGAAGGCGTCGCCGTCCCGGTTCTTCCAGTCCACCACCGTGCCGTCCGCGGGGGTGTCCAGTGGGGGCTCCTTGCCCATGGCCACGCTGAAGGTGTCCCCCTTCAGGATGTCCAGGTGGTCGTAGACCCTGCAGGCGTGCTTCAGCTTCTCCTTCCAGAACAGGCGCAGGGCGAAGTTCATGTCCCTCAGGTGCTCGCTGATGCGCTGGTCGAGGTTGTCGCTCTGGGCGGACAGCAGGTTCCACTCCCCATCCCAGGCCACGGGGACCCTCTGGGTCGCCCCGGAGGCGGCGGGCCGGGGCGCCCGGGCCATGCAGGGCACGGCGAGCAGGCAGGTGGCAAGTCCGAGGACGGTGCGCATGGGGCCTCCGGGGGTGGGTAGGCAGGAGGCTACACCCGCGCACGCACGGTGGGAATATGCCGTTCCCATCCGTCCGAAAGGTCCGGGGATTGATGACCACCTCGGGAGGATCCGCCTAGACCCGGTGTAAGCTTGGAGGTCCGGCCCGGAAGGGCATCCCGGCAAATGCGAGGAGATCGGCGATGAAACGCAAGCAGGAAGCCCTCGATTACCACTCCCAGGGGCGCAAGGGAAAGATCGAGGTGGTGGCCACCAAGCCCTGTTCCACCGCCCGGGACCTTTCCCTGGCCTATTCACCGGGCGTGGCCGAGCCCTGCCTCGAGATCGAGCAGAACCCCGAGGACGCCTACCGGTACACTGCCAAGGGCAACCTGGTGGCCGTGATCTCCAACGGCACGGCCGTCCTGGGCCTGGGCGACATCGGTGCCCTCGCCGGCAAGCCCGTCATGGAGGGCAAGGGTGTCCTCTTCAAGCGCTTCGCGGACATTGACGTGTTCGACATCGAGGTGGACGAGAAGGACATTGACAAGTTCTGCCAGGTGGTCCGGGCGCTCGAGCCCACCTTCGGCGGCGTGAACCTCGAGGACATCAAGGCTCCCGAGTGCTTCGAGATCGAGACCCGGCTGAAGAAGGAGATGAAGATCCCCGTCTTCCACGACGACCAGCACGGCACCGCCATCATCAGCACCGCCGCCCTGATGAACGCCTCCGAGGTCGTCGGCAAGAAGCTCGGGGACATGAAGGTGGTGTTCAGCGGCGCCGGCGCCTCCGCCATCGCCTGCGCCAACATGATGATCAGCGCCGGCGTGAAGCTCGAGAACCTCTGGCTCTGCGACACCAAGGGTCTGGTCTACGAGGGCCGCAAGGAGGGCATGAACGTCTACAAGGAGAAGTTCGTCAAGAAGACGGACATGCGCACCCTGGGGGATGTCATTGCCGGGGCCGACGTGTTCGTGGGCTGCTCCAGCAAGGGCGTCCTCACCCCCGAAATGGTCAAGAGCATGGCGAAGGATCCCATCGTCTTCGCCCTGGCCAATCCCGATCCCGAGATTGACTACCCCACGGCCAAGGCCACCCGTTCCGACGTGATCATGGCCACGGGCCGCAGCGACTATCCGAACCAGGTCAACAACGTCCTGGGCTTCCCCTTCATCTTCCGCGGCGCCCTGGACGTGCGGGCCACGGAGATCAACGAGCCCATGAAGCTCGCCGCGGCCCGGGCACTGGCCGCCCTGGCCAAGGAGGAGGTGCCGGATGCCGTGGTCAAGGCCTATGCCGGCCAGAAGTTCAGCTTCGGTCCCGAGTACATCATCCCCAAGCCTTTCGATCCCCGCGTGCTGCTCTGGGTGGCGCCGGCTGTGGCCAAGGCGGCCATGGACACCGGCGTGCCCAAGCAGCCCATCGCCGACATGCAGCAGTACAGGGAGCGCCTGGAGGGCCTGCAGGGACGCAGCAAGGACGTGATCCGCGGCGTCGTCAACCGCGCCAAGGCCAATCCCAAGCGCGTGGTCTTCCCTGAAGGCGACCATCCCCTGATCCAGCAGGCCGTGGCCCAGATGATGGAGGAGGGCATCTGCGTGCCCATCCTCCTGGGGGATCCGGCGAAGGTGCGCTCCGTGGCCATGGACCACGGGATTGACCTCGGCGACATCGAGATCCTCGACCCCGGGACCGTTTCCTGGCGGCAGGAGGCGGAGGACGCCTTCTTCGACCTGCGGAAGCGTCGTGGCATCACGCACTCGGAGGCCAAGCGACTCATCCGCCGCCGGATCTACTTCGGCGCCATGATGTGCCGCCTGGGCAAGGCGGACGGCCTCATCGCCGGATTGACGATGTACTACCCCGAGACCATCCGCCCCTGCCTCGAGGTGATCGGAACCAGCCGCGGCGTCAAGCGCGTCTGCGGCGTCTACACCATGGTCCTGAAGAACCGCGGGCTCTTCTTCGCGGACACCACCATGAACATCGAGCCCAACAGCGAGGAGCTGGCCGAGATCGCCCTGCTCACCGCCGACCTGGCCAAGGACACCTTCGGGATGCAGCCCCGGGTGGCCATGCTCTCCTTCTCCGATTTCGGCAGCGTGGACCATCCCCTCGTCCGGAAGGTCCAGAAGGCCGTGGAACTCGTCAAGGCCCAGCGCCCCGGCCTGAAGTGCGACGGGGAGATGCAGGCCGACACCGCTCTGGGCGAGAACATCCTGGCGGAGGACTACCCATGGGTGGACCTGCCGGGTGGCCCGAACGTCCTCATCTTCCCCGACCTCACCAGCGGGAACATCGGCTACAAGCTCGTGCAGCGCCTGGCCGGTGCGGAGGTCATCGGCCCCATCACCTGCGGCATGGCGGCGCCCGTGCATGTCCTCCAGCGCCACAGCGACCTCAACGACATCATCCACCTCACCGCCCTCACCGTGGTGCAGGCACAGCAGCGGTAGGCCCCAGGGTGATGGATCCTGCGCGGGGGCCTTCGGGCCCCCGCTTCGCGTGCGGGGTCCTGCGTCCTGGGATCGGCCCTCCTAGCCCAGCTCCTGCATCCAGGCCTGGATCTCGGGATCGGGCTCTGGGCTCAGCCTGAGGGCCTCCTGGAGATCCTCGAGGGCGGCGGCGGACTCGCCACGCTGGAGGTGGACAAAGGCCCGTTCCTTGCGCGGCCGGGGATTCTCCGGCTCCAGGAGGATCAGGTGGGTGCCGGTCCAAAGGGCCTCCTCCCATGCCTCTCCGTGCATGTAGCGCAGGTGCAGGTTGCGCACGAGCCGGGCCAGGATCTGGCGGTCGGCCATGGGGCGGAGCATGGAGGGGTGGAAGGTGATGCGACCGCCGGTGGCGGCCCGGACGAGCTCGGATCCGCCCTCCTCCCCCACGGGACGGCCCCCGTGGAAGGGGTCGAAGCAGAGGATGCCGAGGCCGTTCCGCACGCCGCAGACGAAGTGGCCGGGCAGGCCCACGCCCACGGCGTCGAAACCGAGGCGCCGGGCCAGATCCACCCAGAGGATGGAAAGGGTGATGGGGAGGCCCTTGCGCCGCTCCATCACCCGCGGCAGCAGGGCGTTCTCCGGGGCGTCGTAGGTGCCGCGATCGCCCCGGAAACCCAGTTCCTCGAACAGGAGCCGGTTCACCTCGTCCAGCGCCTTGTGGGTGTTCCAGGGGAGGGGCATGCGCCCGGCCAGGCGATCGGCCCATTCGCCGAGCTCCAGGACCACCTGGTCGGGGTAGGGATCCTCGAGGGCCGGGCCCACGGCATAGACCGCGCCCTCGGCCAGGTTCCGGCAGGCAGGGTCCGTCCGGAGGTACTCGAGGAGCGACATCAGCGGCGCCGGAACCAGGCGCGGAGCAGCCAGGCCAGGACGAGGATGCCCAGGGCCGCCAGGGAGACCCGCTGCCAGGCGTCCAGGGCCCCCCGGGTCTTGCGGGCTTCCTCCGCCCGGCGGGCATTGTCCTCGATGGAGAGCTTGGACTGGTCCTCGCGCGCCTCCTGGACTGCCTTCCGGGCCGAGGCCCTGGAGGCTTCCAGGTCCCGCCTCGCCTCCTGGTCCGCGGTGTCGGGATCGGCCTGGAAGGTGCGCAGCGCCACGCGCTGCACGCGCCCGGGGGCCGGGAGGGGCTGGTGCAGCGGCAGGTCACCCCTGTCGTCCTGGGGGGGCCCCGGCGCCTGGCCGGCATCCAGGCTGTCGGCGAGGTCCTGGATGTCGCCCCGGAGGGCGAGCAGCAGGCGGTTCTGCTGGTGGAGCTGGGCGCCCTGGATCCAGAGCATCCCGAGCTGGAGGACCAGCAGGAGGGGGACGGACCAGGAGAGGGTGGATCGGCGGGACATCAGGCCTCCCTGCCCAGGATGAAGAGGGTCCGGTCGTCCAGGTTCCGGCTGTCGAAGGCCCCCACGTCCCGGAAGACCGCCTCGCAGGCGGCCCGGGGGCTGCCGATGGCCCACAGGCGGCGGAGCTGGGCCGAGAGGCGGTCCACACCGTAGAGGTTCCCCTGGCGGTCCATGGCCTCGGTCAGGCCGTCGCTGTAGAGCACCAGCCAGCCCCTGGGGGGGAGCATGCCCTCCTGGATGTCCCAGTCGCCGCCCGCGGCGGGGCGGAGGCCCAGGCCGCGGCCCCGCGGCGCCAGTTCCTGGACCTGCTCCGGCCCGGCCCCTTCGAGCAGGAGGGCGCCGGGATGGCCGGCCCGGGCCAGCCGGAAGCGTCCCGAGGCGTCCCACTCGGCCAGGCCCAGAGTCAGGAAGCCCCGGGGGCCCATCAGGTGGCGGAGGGTCTGGTCCAGGGCGGCGAGGATGGCCTCCATGGGCTGCTCCTCCCGCTGGGTGGCGTACTCCAGGAGGGCCGTGGCCTGGGCCATGTAGAGCGCAGCCGGCAGGCCCTTGCCGCAAACGTCGCCTACGGCCGCCAGCCACCGGCCACTGGGCCGGCGCTTGACGAACAGGAGATCCCCCCCGGTCTCCAGGGCCGCTTCCAGGCGGAGGGCGATCTGGAACCCCGGGATCGCGGGGGCCTCCGAGGGGACCAGCCCCTCCTGGATCCGCCGGGCTGTCTCCAGCTCCTGGCTGAGGCGCTCCTGGGCCACGGCGCGCCGGTGCAGCAGGGCCGTCTCCAGGACCAGCCCGGCGGCCATGGCCACCTCCCGCAGCAGTTCCCGGTCCTCCCGGCCGTAGTTCAGTTCCGAGTACTTCCCGCCCAGGAGGACGGCGCTGTGGAGGGTGTCGCCCGCCATGAGGAGCACCAGGATCTGGGCCTCGAGGGCATCCAGGTGCTTCCGGAACCCCTCCCCCTGCTCCCGGACCCAGTCGGCCTCCTCGCTGCCGAGGCCCAGGACCAGCTCGCGGTTCTCCCGGGCCAGCCGCAGGAGGCCGGCCGGGAGCAGGAGGGGCTGCGGCGGGAAGGTGACGGGATGGTCCTCCCGGTCAAGGCTGCTCGCGGCCGGCAGGATCACCCGGCGATCGTCCACGGGCAGCACTTCCAGCCGCTGGGGGCGGAATGCCTCCTGGAGCGAGTCCGCGACGGTGCGGAGCAGCGCCTCCTCGCTGAACCGGCGCCGGGGCTCGTGGAGCGTCCCCAGGGCGGCTTCGCGGGCGGTGGCCAGGTCGCGGCGGAACCGCCGGCGGATGGTGCGCAACAGCCAGCGCAGCATCCACCCCAGGGGCAGGGCCAGGAGGCCCACCAGGGCCCCGGCCCATCCCGGGGGGATGGCCGAGAGGCTGCTGGCGAAGATCCAGGCCAGCCCGCCGAGGTAGGCGGCGAGGGTGAGTCCCAGCACCGCGAAGTAGGTCACCCACCGGATCAGGGCCTTGCGGACATCGAAGAGCCCGTGGCGGAAGATGGCGTAGGCGAAGGTCAGGGGCAGGAGCGGCACGGGCACCATGAACACCCACTTCTGCCGGCTGAACAGGAGGCTGTCGCCGTACCTGGCCTGGAGGAGGGACATGGCCACCAGGTCTGCGCAGAGGGCCGCCGCGACGACGAGGCTGGGCACCAGGGCGCGCCGGGCCTGGCTGCCCGTGTGCAGGAACCCGGCCAGGAAGAGGCCCAGGCCGGCGAGCCCGGCCAGGAGGTAGAGGGCCTGGGGCACGGTGTCGAAGGCCAGGCGCATCAGGGCGAGGACCGCGGGGGAGGGCGGGTGTGCGCCCATGAAGGCCGCCCGGGCCGGTCCGAAGGTGATTGCGATCCCCAGGGCCGCGAGCAGGATGGCCAGGATGGCGAAGGTCCCGTAGAGGGTGCGCAGCAGCCGCCGGTTCTTCCTGAGGGGGAAGGGATGCGGGAAGCGCAGGAAGAAGTGGACCCAGAGGGGCGGGAGCAGGGCGCCGACGAGGCCGCGGCCGACCAGGATGGCCGCCACGGCGGCGTCCGGGGCGTTCCCGGAGATCCCCGTGGCGCCGGAGAGCATCAGGGCCGTGCTGCCCAGGTAGAAGAAATGGCGGGCACTCTTGCGCTCCGCGGCGGAGATGACCACCAGCAGGGACACCGCCCAGGCGATGAGCCCGTTGAGCAGCAGGGCCACCTGGAACAGCCCCACCGGCTTCCTCAGGCGCAGCGGGAGCTGGAGCAGGTGGTCATGGCGCGCCACCGTGTAGATGAGGATCGTGCCCTCCCTGCGGTTGTTGATGTAGCGCTGGGCCTCCGCCAGGCCCTGGGGGGTGGCGGCAAAACGGTGTCCCTGGATGGCCAGCAGCTGGTCGCCTTCCAGCAGGCCGGCCTCCTCGGCCACGCCATCGGGCAGGATCTCCCGGATGATGATCCGGCCATGCTCCAGGCGCCAGGAACACTGGTCGTCGGACCCCGCGAAGGCCCACTGGTTCAGGAAGAAGGAGCCCAGGGAGAAGGCCAGCGCCACGAGGCTGATCAAAGCCAGCCGCCAGCGGATGCGTTTGAGGGTGGGGCTCATGGATCCTTTGTGGAAGAATGCCCGGATGGTGCTGGGATCACGGGATGAGAGGCCCTGCTGGCTTCTGGTGGGGGGGCGTCGGCGGTTGGGCCGGGCGCTCGCGGAGGATTTGGCCCGGGATCATGATCTGGTGCTCACCAGTTCCCGGCCCTGGGAAGGCGGAGAAGCCCGGGAACACGCGTGGCCCGGACCTGCCCGGATCCAGACCCTTCACTGGGATGCGGAGCGTCTGGATGTGGCGAACCGCATGATGGCAGATCTGGATGCCCTGGACACGGCCGGGACAGTGATTTCAGGGGCGGTCGTCGTTGCGGGGACCTTCCCGGAGGCACCCCTGGGGACCTGGGCTCCCGAGAGCCTGGAGGCCACCTGGCGGATCAATCTCAGCTTTCCCCTGCTCTGCGCCCAGGCGATCGCTCCGCGTCTGGCGGATGGGAGCTGTCTCCAGTTCCTCCTGGATACCTCCATCCACGCGCCCTGGCTCCAGCGCCTGCCCTACAGCGCAGCGAAGGGGGGGCTGGCCAGCGTGATCCCGGGGCTGGCCCGGCTCTTCGCGCCGCGGGTGCGGGTGGTGGGGCATGCCCTCGGCGCCATCCTCCCCGCCGAGGCCGGCGAGGCCACCTTCCTGGCCGAGCGGACGCTCCTCGGCCGCATCGGAGGGCCCGCCGACCTCTGCCGGGCGGTGCGCTACGCGGCCGAAAGCCCCTTCCTTACGGGGGAGATTCTCACGCTGGACGGGGGACGCCGCTGGCGCTGAACGGCCGGTGGGACCCGGATGGCCGGAATTCATCCAGGCGATGCCGCGGTCCGAAAAGGCAGAACAGACGTTGCCTCCCTTCCCCGGACCCTTTGCCATGCACGTTCCGGAACCCCCCGCCGTGCCCGCCCCGCGGACCCACTGGGTCCTCTGGATCGCCGTCCCGGCAGCGGCGGCCCTCCTCATGCTGGGGATCAGCTATGGAGGGGTCAGGGCCTACGTCCTGCGGCGGGCCGATGCCAACATCCGGGATGTCCTCCTCTCCCACCGCGGGTTCCATGTCTACGTGCAGCGGGTGCTGCTGCCGGCCTACGACGAGGCGATGGCGGAGGGCCGCCTGCCCCGGGATTTCTACCTGCCCCAGCTGATGTCCTCGTCCTACATGGTCCGGGTGATGCACCAGTTCTTCAACGAGGCGCGCGTCAAGGCCGGGCTGCCGCCCGTCTTCTACAAGATGGCTGCGGACAACCCGCGGGATCCCCTCAATCGTGCGACCCCCGAGGAAGCGGCGCTGATCCAGCGCTTCAACGAGGACCGGACCCTGCACGCCCTCACCTGGACGTTGAGCCTGGAAGGCCGCCCCTACCTCGAACGGGCGGTGCCCTTCCTGCCGAATACGGAGGCCTGCCTCCACTGCCACGGCCGGCGGCGGGATGCGCCTCCGGGCCTCCAGGCGCTCTACCCGGGACCGGGGGGATTCCACGAGAAGCTGGGGCAGATCCGCGCCGTGGAGATCGTCCGCGTGCCCATCGCCCAGGAAATCGAGACGGCCGCTCTGGTGAGTGCCGCGGCTGCCGGGGGCATCCTCGGGCTGCTGGTCCTGCTGATGTTCAACACCCGTCTCCGCGGCCTGGTCCGTGCCCGGACCGCCCTGCTGGAGGCCGAGATCCACGAGCGGCGCCGGGCCGAAGCGGAGGTCCGGGATCTGAACCGGAACCTGGAGCAGCGGGTGGAGGAGCGCAGCGCCCAGCTTCTGGCGGTGAATCGGGAGCTGGACGCCTTCGCCTATTCCGTGTCGCACGATCTGAGGGCCCCCCTCCGGGCCCTGGATGGGTTCAGCCAGGCCCTGGAGGAGGACTGCGCTCCCTCCCTGGACGACACCGGCCGGGACTACCTCCGCCGCATCCGGAAGGGCTGCGACCGCATGGGCCGCCTCGTCGAGGATCTTCTCCAGCTCTCCCGGCTCTCGCGAAGGGAACTCCAGCGCCAGCCGCTGGACCTGAGCGCGATGGCCCTTGAGGTGGCCGAGGAGTTGCAGGCCGCCGCGCCGGCCCGGCCCGTGCATGTCGAGATCGAGCCCGGCCTCCGGGCCGAAGGGGATCCCACCCTGGTCCGGGCCATCCTGGACAACCTGATGGGCAATGCGTTCAAGTTCACGGCGACCCGCCCCGATCCCCGCGTCTCCGTGGGGCGGGCATGGGTGGAGGGGCGGGCGGCTTTCTTCGTGAGGGACAATGGCGTGGGTTTCGACATGATGCATGCGGACAAGCTCTTCGGCGCCTTCCAGCGCTTCCACGATCCCGAGGCCTTCGAGGGCACCGGGATCGGCCTGGCCACGGTGCAGCGTGCGGTCCAGCGCCACGGCGGGCGCGTGTGGGCCGAATCGGCCCCGGGGACGGGCGCCACCTTCCGTTTCACCCTCTAGTCCAGGAGACTCCGGATGCGGAAATTCATCCTGCTCGTGGAAGACGATCCCGACGACGTGGAATTGGCCCTCCGCGCCCTCCAGCGCCACCGCATCGCCAACCAGGTGGTCGTGGTCCGGGACGGGGCCGAGGCCCTGGCGTTCCTGTACGGCGAGGGGGCGCACGCCACCCGGAATCCTGGGGACCTCCCGGAGGTGGTGCTGCTGGACCTCAACCTGCCCAAGGTGAGGGGGC
Organism: Holophagaceae bacterium; assembly: GCA_027451045.1. Classification (GTDB taxonomy): domain Bacteria; phylum Acidobacteriota; class Holophagae; order Holophagales; family Holophagaceae; genus Geothrix. Next base: position 19,277 of record DAIDKC010000211.1, read on the forward strand.
TGGAGGTGCTCCAGCGCATCCGGGCCGACGCCCGCACCCGCTTCCTTCCGGTGGTGGTGCTCACCACCTCGAGCGAAGAACGGGATGTCGTGGAGAGCTACCGGTTGGGGGCCAACAGCTACATCCGCAAGCCCGTGGACTTCGAGCAGTTCGCGGAGGCCATGCGGCAGCTTGGGATGTACTGGCTCGTGCTGAACCAGAATGTCAAACGCCCTGGGGAACTCTGATGGAAGGTCCCCTGGCTGTGCTGCTCGTGGAGGACTCCGAGGACGATGCCCTCCTGATCGGCCGGGCCCTGCGTCGCAGCCCGCGCCCTGTGGCGCTCCAGAGGGTCCAGGCCCTTGCCGAACTCGATGCTGCCCTGGCGAGGGGAGGGTGGGACCTGGTCCTGTCCGACCACTCCCTGGGGACCTTCACGGGACAGGATGTCCTGGAGCGGGTGCGGGCCACGGGGGAGGATCTCCCCTTCATCCTCGTTTCGGGCGCCATCGGGGAGGAGCGGGCCGCCGAAATCATGCGGCTCGGGGCCAAGGACTTCATCCGCAAGGACCGGCTGGAACGCCTGCTCCCGACGATCGAGCGGGAACTGGGCGCCCGGGAGACCCGGAAGCAGCACGCCGCGTCGGAGGCCGCCCTCCGGGAGAGCGAACGGCGCTTCGCCGAGGTCTCAGCCCTCATGGGGGAGCTGATCTGGGAGGTGGATGCGGAGGGCCTGTACACCTACCTGGGGCCCGCCTGCCGCGCCATGCTGGGCTACGGCGTGGAGGAACTGGTCGGGAGGCTCCACTTCTACGACCTGCACCCCGAGGCAGGGCGCGAGGCGTTCAAGCAGGCGGCGCTGGCGCTGTTCGCCCGCCGGGAGCGCTTCCAGGACTTCCCCAATCCCATTCGCGCCAAGGACGGCCGCCTGGTGGAGGTGCTCACCAACGCCATCCCCATGCTGGACGAGGCCGGGAACCTGCGGGGCTACCGAGGGGCGGACCGGGATGTCACCGAGCGCCGGCGGGTGGAGGAGGAGCACCGGCGCCTGGAGGTGAAGCTCCAGCAGGCCGAGAAGCTCGAAAGCCTCGGGATCCTGGCCGGCGGCGTCGCCCACGACATCAACAACGTCCTGGCGGCCATCCTTTCTCTGGCCACGGCACATCGCCCGGAGGCCGAGGGCTCCTCCCTGGCGGAGGCCCTGGACACCATCGCCCTGGCCTGCACCCGCGGCCGGGACGTGGTGAAACATCTGCTGGCCTTCGCCCGGCAGGATCTCGAGACCTCTACCCGTGTGGACCTGAACGTCCTGGTGCGGGATCTCGTCCAGCTCCTGGACCACACCACCCTCAAGCGGATCCGCCTGGAGACCCGCCTGCGGGAGCCCCTGCCGCCCCTCCAGGGGGATCCTGGCACCCTCAGCCACGCCCTCATGAACCTCTGCGTGAATGCCGTGGATGCCATGCCGGGCGGAGGGGAACTCGTCCTCTCCACGGACGTCCCGGTGCCGGGCCAGGTGGAGCTGCGGGTCAAGGACACGGGATATGGCATGGCACCCGAAGTCGCCGCCCGGGTGCTGGAGCCCTTCTTCACCACCAAACCTGTGGGCAGGGGCACCGGCCTCGGGCTCTCCATGGTCTACGGGACCGTCAAGGCCCACGGCGGAACCCTCGACCTGTTCAGCCGGCCCGGCGAGGGCACCGAGGTCGTCCTGCGTTTCCCCGCCCAGGGCGAAGCCGCGCCTGCGCCGGCCACGGGGACGCCCATGGAGGTCCCGGAGGCCGCAGTCCTGCACCGGGTGCTGCTGGTGGACGATGACGAGCTGGTGCGGATGAGCGTTGCCCAGATGCTCGAGATGGACGGCTGCACCGTGGACGAGGCGGAGGGGGGAGCCGAGGCGCTGGCGCGCCTGGGGGAGGGGAGCCGCCCGGATCTCGTCCTCCTCGACCTGAACATGCCTGGCATGAGCGGTGCCGAGACCCTCGAGGGGATCCTCGCCCTGAACCCGGGCCAGGCCGTGATCCTCTCGAGCGGCTACAGCGACCAGGATGTGGCTGCCCTCCTGGCGGAGCGACCCAACGTGGCCAGCATCCAGAAGCCCTACACCCTGCCGGAACTCCAGCAGAAGCTCCGGCTGGTGGCGGCCTGGATCGCCCGGGCGGAAAGCTAGGGCAGGACCTGGACCTCGAGGCGGGAGGGCAGCAGCGTGGAATGGTAGACGTGCTGCGTCGCGGCGCGGAAGTCGCTGGGGCGGGCCTGGAAGATGTTCTCGAAGACCTGGGGATTGCGATCCACCAGGGGGAACCAGGAGCACTGCACCTGCACCATCAGCCGGTGCCCCTTCCGGAAGGTGTGGAAGATGTCCGAAAGGGTGAAGGCCACCCGGGTGGGTTTCCCGGGCGTGAAGGGCCGGGGGGAGGTGTAGCTGTGGCGGTACTTGCCGCGGATCACATCCCCGCGCACCAGCTGCTGGCTGCCTGCCGCGTGCCAGCCCGCGGGGCGGTGCGAGGGATCGGGCGCGTCGTCCGGAAGCACGTCTATGACCTTCACCACCCAGTCGCTGTCGGTTCCCGTGGTGCTGACGTGCAGCACCGCCCGGACCGGGCCTGCGAGGGTGAGGTCGTGGGTGAGGGGGGCCGTCTCGTAGGTCAGGACATCCGGCCTCCGGGAGGCGAACCGCTGGTCCTCCAGCATGTAGGGAGCCCAGTAGTCGAAGGAGATGGCCTGGGTGTAGGGCACGGGATGGGCGGGATCGCTCACGAAGCGGTCGTAGCCGCCCTTGGGGCCCGGGCGTGTCGTGCCGAGGCCTCCCCGGGGCTCCAGGTAGAAGGAGGCCGGATGGGCGCTCGCCGGCGGCCAGGCGCCGAAGGTCCGCCACTGGTCCCGGCCCGTGTCGAACACCGTGGCCCGGGCGAGGGGAGCTTCGGCTTGCCCCTTCAGGTAGTGGTTGAAGAAGGGCAGTTCCACGTCCCGCTCGAACCAGCCGGCGGTGTTCGATCCGAAGTCCACCGGGCCGATGTGGGTGGCATCCCCGTCGGCCCACTGGCCGTGGGTCCAGGGGCCCATGACCAGGTAGTGCCTCGTGGTGGGACTCTGGGCCCCCAGGGCACGGTCCAGCACCAGGGACCCGAAGAGGTCCTCCGCGTCGTACCACCCGCCCACGGTGAGCACCGCCGGGCGCACGCCCTGGATGCGCCGCCGGAGGTCCCGGGCCTGCCAGTAGGCATCGTAGGCGGGATGGGCCAGGTACTCGTCCCAGATCCGGCTGATCGGGGGCCTGACCCGTTTCGCCAGGCTGCCGACCGGCCCGGCATCCAGGTACCACTGGTAGCCGTCCGGCGTCCCCGCGTCCGACACCTCGGGCCAGTCATGGTTGGGGGCTCCGGTGCGGTCGTGGAAGAAGAGGAAGAATCCGAAGTTGGCGGCGAGCTGGAAGGCGCCCCGATGGTAGGCGTCGTCCCCCTCCCACATGTCCATCATGGGCGCCTGGGGGGAGACGGCCTTCAGGGCGGGATGCCCGCAGAGCATGCCCTGGACGACGTAGTGCCCCGGATAGCTGATGCCCCACATCCCCACCTTGCCGTTGTTGTCCGGGACGTGTTTCACCAGCCAGGCGATGGTGTCGTAGGTGTCCGTGGTTTCGTCCGTGTCCCTGGGACCGTGGGCGGGGTTGGCGGGCCGGGCGTCCACGAAGGTGCCCTCGCTCATGAACCGGCCGCGCACATCCTGGTAGGCCACGATGTAGCCCTGGTTCACGAAGGCCGGGGAAGGCCCCACGGAGTGCGGGAAGACAGTCGGCCCGTAGGGCCAGATGCCGTAGGGCGTGCGCTGGAGCAGGATGGGATGGGGGGTGCGGGTGTCCTTCGGGATGTAGAGGATGGTGAACAGCTTCACGCCGTCCCGCATGGGGATCTGGACCTCCTCCTTGGTGTAGAGGGACTGGACCGGGTTCGGGCGGGGGGCCTGCCGGGCCGCCAGGGGCGAGAGGAGGGCGAGGGCGAGCAGGATGGGGCGGAAGGGCATGGAGAACTCCCGGCCGTGCATTGGGGGCACCGGCCATGGGACCATCATCGGACGGGAGCGTCCGGCGCATGAAGTTCAAGGTCAACGAGGTCTTCCACAGCGTCCAGGGGGAGGGGACCCGGGCGGGTCGCCCCTGCCTCTTCATCCGCCTCGCGGGGTGCCCCCTGCGCTGCGCCTACTGCGATACCACCTACGCCTTCCATGACGGGGAGATGCAGGAACTGGAGGCCCTCCTCGCCGGCGTGAGCGCCCGCCTGGGGCCGCCCCTCGCGGGACCGTCGGCGCCCTTCGTCGAGCTCACCGGGGGGGAGCCCCTGGCCCATCCCGGGGCCCCGGAACTGCTGGCCTCCCTGCTGGACCTCGGGTACGAAGTGGCCCTGGAAACCGCGGGCAGCCACGATCTGGCGCCCGTCCCGCGGGAGGTGGTGAAGATCGTGGACCGGAAGACACCCGGCAGCGGCGAGGGCCATCGCTGGCTGGAAACCAATCTGGCGTGCCTCGTGCCGGGCCAGGACGAGCTGAAGTTCGTCCTGGGCGACGAGGCGGACTACGCCTGGGCCTCGGCCTGGTGCGCCGAGCGGCGTGTCTGGGACAGGGTGGAAGTCCTCTTCAGCCCGGCCTGGGGCCGGCTGGACCCCGCCTGGCTTGCGCGGCGCATCGTGGAGGATGGTCTGCCCGCCCGGCTCCAGCTCCAGCTCCACAAGGTCATATGGGGGGCCGCGACGCGCGGCGTCTGATCCTGACCCTGGAGTAGCATGAAGGCTTCCAGGAGCCTCCGATGCGCATCATCCTCGGGATCACCGGCGGGGTGGCGGCCTACAAGGCGGCGGAGCTGGCGCGCCTGCTCGCGAAGCGCGGCCACCAGGTGCGCTGCATCCTCACGGAGGCCGGCTCCCGGTTCATCACGCCCCTGACCCTCACGAGCCTCACCGGGGAGCCCTGCTACGGCGCGAATCCCGACCACGGCGAGTGGCGGGCGCTGCCGACCATCGAGCACATCGAGCTGGCGCGCTGGGCCGAACTCGTGGCGGTGGTGCCGGCGACGGCCAACATCCTCGGGAAGGCCGCCAACGGCCTGGCCACGGACCTCCTCAGCACCGTCCTGTTGGCGACCCGCGCCCCGGTGCTGTGGGCGCCGGCCATGAACACCGGGATGTGGGAGCACCCCGCGGTGCAGGCCAATGTGGCCCGTCTCCGGGGGTACGGCCACATGATCGTTGATCCCGCCGAGGGCAGCCTGGCCTGCGGCGAGGAGGGCGCGGGGAAGCTGGCGGAGGTGGAGGTCGTTGCCGAGGCGATCCAGGTGGCGGGTTCCCCCAAGCTGCCGTCCCTTGCCGGGCGCCGGGTCCTGGTCACCGCGGGCCCCACCCGGGAGGATCTGGATCCGGTCCGAACCCTCACCAACCGCAGCACCGGCGCCATGGGGGTGGAGCTGGCCCGGGCCTTCCGGGATGCCGGAGCCCAGGTGCAACTCGTGCTGGGCGGAGATCTCCCCTTCCCGTGGGGGGTGGAAGCCGTCCGCGTGCGCAGCGCCCAGGAGATGCTGGAGGCCTGTGCCGCGCGCTGGCCCGGCGCCGACGGGCTGGTGGGGGCCGCCGCCGTGGCCGACCAGCGGCCGGAGACCTGCGCGCCCGAGAAGGTGAAGAAGACCGACGGACCCGAGGCCCTCGTGCTGGTGCGCACCCCCGATATCCTGGCCACCCTCTCGGCTGCGAAGCGGCCCGGGCAGTGGATCCTGGGCTTCGCCGCCGAGAGCGAGCAGCACCTGGACCACGCCGCCGCCAAGCTCCGCAGGAAGGGGCTCGATGCCGTGCTGCTGAACGATGTCAGGGACGGCAAGGCCTTCGGGGACCAGCCCAACACCCTGGTTCCGCTCACGCCCCAGGGGCCCGAATCGGCCCTGGGGCCCCTGCCCAAGGACGCCCTGGCCCACGCCGTGGCGGCCTGGTGGGCGGCTGCCCTGGACCGCCGCGCCTGATCGGAGGAGCGCCATGCACATGGGCGACGCGCTGATCTCCGCCACGGTGGGCGGGCTCTTCTGGGCCGTGTCCGGCGCCTCCCTGGCGGCCGCCTCCCGCAGGCTCCGCCGGGACGGGGACGAAAGCACCGTGCCCCTGATGGGCGTGCTGGGCGCCTTCGTGTTCGCGGTCCAGATGGTGAACTTCGCCATCCCCGGGACCGGCTCCAGCGGGCACCTGGTGGGCGCCTTGCTGCTGTCCGCCCTGCTCGGCCCCCCGGCGGCGCTGCTGGTGATGGGCTCGGTGCTGCTGGTGCAGGCCCTGTTCTTCGCGGACGGCGGCCTGCTGGCCTTCGGCTGCAACCTCTTCAACATGGGGATCCTGCCCATCTTCGTGGCCTTTCCGGTGCTCTACGCGCCCCTCGCCCGGCGGGGGCGGCCGGGGCTCGGGGCCCTGGCG
>DAIDKC010000212.1 GCA_027451045.1 Holophagaceae bacterium
GGATCTTCCTGCTGCACCTCGTGTTCCGCTAGGCGCATCCAGCCGGCTTGGCAGGGGGAGGCCCGCATCCCAGAATGGAGGGGCTTGGCAGGCGAGCGGCCCCCGCGGGGCCTGCTGTTTTGCGTCCCACCCCGAGGAGCCCCCGATGAAGTTCTTTCTCGACACCGCCAACATCGCCGAGATCACCCGGATCGCCTCCCTGGGCATCCTCGACGGCGTGACCACCAACCCCAGCCTCATCGCCAAGGAGAGCGGCAAGCCCTTCGAGGCCATCATCGAGGAGATCTGCGGCATCGTGGACGGCCCCATCAGTGCCGAGGTCATCGGCCTGGAGGCGCCCGGCATGATCGAGGAGGGCCGCCGCCTCTCGAAGATCCACAAGAACGTGGTGGTGAAGCTGCCCCTCATCGCCGAGGGCCTCAAGGCCTGCAAGGCGCTCAGCGCCGAGGGCATCCACACGAATGTCACCCTCTGCTTCAGCGCCACCCAGGCCCTCATGGCCGCCAAGGCGGGCGCCACCTACGTCTCGCCCTTCGTGGGCCGCCTGGATGACATCAACCTCGACGGCATGGAGCTCATCCGGGAGATCTGCGCCATTTTCGAGAACTACGGCTTCGGCACCCAGTGCCTGGCCGCCTCCATCCGCCAGCCCCGCCACGTCACCGAGGCCGCCCTCGCCGGTGCCCATGTGGCCACCATCCCCACCAAGGTCTTCGACCAGATGCTGAAGCACCCCCTCACCGACAAGGGTGTGGAGGGCTTCCTGGCGGACTGGAAAAAGAGCGGACGGTAGGGCTAGCCTGGGGGTTCTCCAGCGGAGGCCCCATGACGCCCGGCGACCGCGCCGCCCTCCTCCTCTCCTACGCCCAGGGCCCGGAGCGGCTCCGGCAGTCCCTGTCGGGCACCTCGCCCCAGGCCCTCGACTTCCGCCCGGCCCCGGGGACCTGGACCGCGCGCCAGGTCGCTGCCCACGTGGCGGAGACCGAGCTGCATCTGTACCTCCGGATGCGCTACGCCCTCTCCGAACCCGGGATCGCCATCCTGCCGTTCGACCAGGACGCCTGGGCCGACAGCTTCCGGCTGGAGGGGCAGCCCCTGGACGAGCTGGTGGACCTGGTACGCCTGGTCCGGGAGCTGGCCGCCCGCCAGCTCCGCGCCTTGCCCGAGGCGGACTGGGCCCGGACCGTCCGCCATCCGGCCCAGGAGCAGCCGCTGTCCGTGGAGGATCTGCTCGCCAAGGCGGACCGGCACCTGGACCTGCACCTCGCCCAGATCGCCCGGACCCTGGGCGCCGCCCCGGTGTCCCGGGCCTGAGGGCCCTTCCAGCGCCCTGGCAGAGTGGACCGGAAGCCGTCCGGGATAGACTGGCTTCCGATCCCATGGTCTCAGTCCGCACCCTCCTGGAGTTCCCATGCCCCTCGAAACGAAGATCGAGACCCTGAAGGCCAGGCACGCCCAGGCCCTCGCAGGCGGCGGCGAGGATCGCGTCCGCAAGCAGCACGAGGGCGGCAAGCTCACGGCCCGGGAGCGCATCGCGGCCTTCCTCGACGAGGGGTCCTTCGAGGAGATGGACGCCCTGATGGTCCACCGCACCGAGGGCGTGGAGAAGATCCCCGGGGACGGCGTCGTGACGGGCTTCGGCCGCGTGGATGGCCGCCCCGTGGCGATCTTCGCCCAGGATTTCACGGTCTTCGGCGGCTCGCTGTCCGAAGCCTACGCCAAGAAGATCTGCAAGGTGATGGACCTGGCCATGAAGGTGGGCTGCCCCGTCGTGGGCCTCAACGACAGCGGCGGCGCCCGCATCCAGGAGGGGGTGGTGAGCCTGGGCGGCTACGCCGACATCTTCCTGCGCAACACCCTGGCCTCGGGCGTCATCCCCCAGATCAGCCTCATCATGGGCCCCTGCGCCGGCGGCGCGGTGTACAGCCCCGCCATCACCGACTTCATCACCATGGTGAAGGGCACGAGCTACATGTTCGTGACGGGCCCCGATGTCATCCGGACCGTCACCCACGAGGAGGTGACGAAGGAGGAGCTGGGCGGCGCCCACACCCACGCGGCCCGGAGCGGCGTGGCCTCCTTCGTCTGCGCCAGCGACCTCGCGGCCCTGGCCCACACCCGCGAGCTGCTCTCCTTCCTGCCCAGCAACAACCTGGGCGAGGCCCCCCGCAGGGCGCCCCGCACCGCGATGCCCCTGGAGAACCCGGATCTGGACAAGGTGGTGCCGGACGATCCCAGCAAGCCCTACGACATCCGCGACATCATCCGGGGCGTGGTGGACGACCAGCACTTCTTCGAGGTGCATGAGGCCTTCGCGCCCAACCTCGTGGTGGGCTTCGCCCGCATCGAGGGCCGCAGCGTGGGCGTCGTGGCCAACCAGCCCGCCTTCTTCGCCGGCGTGCTCGACATCGCCTCCTCCGAGAAGGGGGCCCGCTTCGTCCGCTTCTGCGATGCCTTCAACATC
>DAIDKC010000213.1 GCA_027451045.1 Holophagaceae bacterium
GGTCCGGCGCGGGTCCGGCGCCGGGCCTCCCGGGGGGGTGCGAAGACCACGGGGGGCTTGGCCCTGCGGGAGGTCCGCCGGGAGGTGCTGGAGGCCACCTGCCTCCAGCTCCAGCGGGCCCTCGATCTGGACCCCGCCAGCGTCCGGGCCCACGCCCTGATGCTGGCCGCCCTCTACCAGATCGGAAACCCCGAGGCGCTGGGCCAGGCGCTGGCCCAGGCCCAGGCCCGGGGCATCTCGCTGGAGGAACTCGCCGCCGTCCCGCGCTTCCGGCAGGCCGCGGAGGAGGAGCAGCGGGCGCCGCGGCTGCCCCCGGGACTCCATGCCGCTTTCGCGGAGGCCCTGGGCGGGTGAGGGCGGCAGGGCGGCGGCGGCCGCTTAACAAGACTTAACAGCCGCGCCCCCTTGCGGGCGGGACCGGGAGGCTGGAAGCTGCTTGCAAGATCCTGCCCTTCCAACCTGGTCCGAGGTGCCCATGCGATTCCGATCGTGTCTGGTGATGCTCTGCCTGCCCCTGCTCCTCCGGGCGGGGACGCCCGGAAGCATCCGCTACGGGGCCGTTCCGGCCGGGTCGGACGGGCGCCCGGTGCTGCTGTTCGTCCATGGCTGGAACAGCGACGCTTCCACCTGGAGCGGCAGCAACGACATGGAGGCCGATGCCACCGCCGGGGGCTACCGCACGGCCTTCCTGGACGTCTACCCGGACCGGAGCATGTGGGACAACGGCGCGTTGGTGGCCACCGCCGTGGACGAGGTGCGCGCCCACTTCCCGGGCGCCGGGGTGGTGCTGGTATGCCACAGCAAGGGGGGCGTGGATGCCCAGACGGCGCTGGTCTATGACGGGGCCGCCCCCAAGGTCCAGCGCCTGCTCACCCTCGGCACGCCCTTCTGGGGCACGCCCCTGGCGGATCTCGCCTGGAGTTCCTGGGCCGGGTGGCTGGCCGCCCTGGTGTGGGCCCGCAACGACGGCACGCGGGTGCTCCAGACGGGCTACATGGCCGCCTACCGCGCCCAGACGGACGCCCTGCCGGCCTCCCGTGCCGTGCCCCTCTACACGGCCGGCGGCACCAAGGCCGGACCCTGGTTGAGCATGTACTGGTTCGGCGGCTTGGCCATCGGGCGCACCAGCGACGGCGTCGTGCCCCTGGACGCCTCCTCCCTGCCGTACCAGCAGGGCCGGCTCTTCACCCGGGCCTGGAACCACGGGGAACTCATGCAGGGCCACAATGCCTGGCCCTACCTCCAGGCCAACCTCGCGCAGCCCGCCCTGTCCGGCCTCGCGGCGGCTCCGGCCGAGCCCGCGCCCGCACCGGTCCTGCCCCTGGACCGCCTCTACCGCGGCGGCGCCACCGCGGGCGGCATGGCGGAGACCACCTTCCCCGTGGATGCGGGCCAGCCGGTGCTCCAGGTCCTCCTGGAGACGGGTCAGCCGCCCCGCAGGGCCCTCCTGGTCTCCCCATCGGGCCGGATCTATGCCTTCCGTCCCTCCTTCCGGCCGGGGCGGCCCCCCTTCGGCCCGCACGCCCTGGGGGCGGCGCTGGAGGGATTCCGCGAGGGCGCGGACGGCGCCTTCCCCGGCGCGGTGGCCCGGCAGCTGGTGGTGGCGCGTCCCGAGCCGGGGCTGTGGCGGCTCCAGCTGAGCGCCCAGGGGGAGGACGCCTACTTCCTCACCGCCACCTTCCCGGGGGACCGCCACGCACCCCTCCCGCTGGCCCAGGGCCGGGCGCTGGCTCACGGGCGCATCCTGCCCCTGGTGGCCGGGGCCGAGGGGCCCGCCGTGGCCGTCCACACCGTCCGGGTCGCGCCCCCCGCTGCAGCCCTTCGGGCGCGGGGCGCGGGGCGGGAGCCCGTGGTGCTCAACCGGACCCTGGTGCTCACCTGGCCCGGGGGGCGCGAACGGGACGTGGTCTTCAGCGAAGCGGAGTGATCCCGCCCAGGCCGTGGGCCTGGTAGAGCTCGGGGTAGCTGCGGGGCTCGGCCCGGCCGGGGTCGAGCCCCAGGTCCGCCAGGGTGCTGCGGATGGCCCCGGGCTCCCCCTCCAGCTCCAGGAAGCAGCCGAAGGGGGTCTCGTCCAGGCAGGCTTCCAGGGCGGCCCGCCGCCAGACTGCGCGCACCTTCTCGAGCACCAGCACCGGCGCGAAGCCCAGGGCCCGGAGGATGGCTTCCAGGATCCTCCCGTCCGCCACCCCCGTCTCCAGCTCCGGGCGGATCTTCAGCTGGGCGTCCGGCACCCGGGGGCCCTTCCAGGTGAGGCGGGCCTCCCCGGCGTAGTCCCGGACGCGCAGGGCGCAGCCAGCGGCCCGGAGGGCGCCCTCGCGGTCCCACAGTGTGCTGTGCTCGGCCTGGGGGGGGATGGCCTCCACGAATCCCAGGGCGGCTAGGCGCGGCCGGAGGAGGGCCAGGCCGGGGACGGGAAGCTTCAGTTCGGTCTCCAGCGGCGCGGGGGATGGCATCGGAAAGCCTCCGGGCGGGAACGGCCCCGCAGTTGGGGGCATGATGGAGGCGCACCTCGGCGTCCCCGTGATCCCCACAAAGTACCTCATCGCCACCCTGTTCATCTTCGCCATGCTGCTGCTCCTGGCGGTGGTCCAGGCTCCGCGCCCCTTCGACGAGGGCGGCGTGGGGGAATCGGACATCCCGGTGGTGATGAGCCTGGGCGCCTACGATCCCGTGACGGACTACCAGCTCCAGGACGGCTGGGCCCCGCGCTTCCAGGGTACCCAGGACCCCGACCAGCTGGAGCCATGGCCCTTCGGCGGGGGGTTCGGCGCCCCCTGGGAACCGGCCTCGCCCTACCTCTCCGACAAGGGCCTGGCCCTCAACGGGCCCCAGGGCACCAGCGAGGTGGTCCTCTGGCGGGGCCTCGAATGGCGCCACTACCGCTTCGACGCGCCCCTCTGCTCCGCGCGCCTGGATCCCGTGAAGGGGGACCGCCTGCTGGTGACGCTCCAGATGGGGCCGGACCGCTTCGAGACGCGGCTGCTGGAGGTGCCCGAGGGCCGGGTGCTCTGGTCGGCCCAGTCCGGGCCCTGGAGCCGCTTCAGCTGGGACGGGAAGGCGGCCCTCTTCGGCTTCTTCGAGCCCCCCGGGCCCAGGGGCGAGTCCCGGCTGCTCCTGACGGAGCTGCCCCTGGGCAGCGACCTGGGGGAGACCACGCTGGCGGCGTGGAACGAGCCGGGGCTGCCGCCGCCACCCCGCGGTTGGCCGGTGAAGCCCGAGGGGCTCTCCGATGACGGCCGGGACCTGCCCGGGGCGAAGGTGGTGCTGCCCTGGCATCCCGGGGACCGCCTCTGGCTGCCCCGGGCCCACCGCCTCTGGGTGTCCAGCGTCCAGGGATGGACGGCCTGGCGCCTGGAGAAGGCCGGTTGGACGCGGCTCGCGGGCGGCCCCGGGCTCCTGGAGGCCCATCCGCCCCTGGCCATGGTGGTCAGCGAGCCTTCCCCCGCCGGGGGCATGGACCGCCGCACCACGCCGCCCGATGCGCTGGACTGGACGCCCATCCCCGCGAACGCCCCGCCCTGGCCCGCCTACGACGCCGCCTGGGCATGGACGGATGGCGGTGCCCTCGATGCATGGGACCGCCGCTGGGGCAATCCGGGCCTGGCTCCCGAGCGGCAGCGCCAGGCGGTGACGGACTTCTTCCGCGCGGAGTGGCGCACGGACCTGGAACTGCGCGCCTCGGTGAAGGGGTGGCTGCCCGAGGGCCCCGAGGTGGCGATGCGGGAGGCCCAGCGCTCGGCGTGGGTCTGGGTCGGCACGCGCATCGTCCTCGTGCGGCTCGTGGATGTCCCGCGCCTGCGGGCCGTGCGCAGGATGCTCAGCCCCTGAGTCTTCCATTCGCCTGCGACCCGCCCGGCATTTTCTGTTAGCGTGGTGCCCAGCCTCCTCGTTCCTTTCCTGGCCTCCCGAGGTTCCCGATGCCGCGCCTTCTCCTCGTGGACGACAATCCGAGCATCCACCGGATTGCCGAGTCCCTGCTGGCTCCAACCGACGTGGCCCTGGTCTGTGCGGCCTCGGCTTCGGAGGCGCTGGCCTGCCTGGAGGGGGGCGAGCGGTTCGACGTGGCCCTGGTGGATACCGCGATGCCGGGGATGGACGGCTGGGCCCTGGTGGCCCGCCTGAGGACCCTGGAGGCCACGGCGGCCATGCCCATCGCCCTCATGGCGGGCGTGCTCGACCCGGTGGATCCGTCCCGCCTGGCCTCGGCCCCCGTGCAGGGGTTCCTGAAGAAGCCCATCGAGCTGCGGGAACTGGGGGACCGCGTGAAGGCCCTGATGGCCATGCCCGTGGAACCCCCATCCCCCTCCCCCTTCAAGACCGTCCCCGCCACCCCCGCGCGGGAACTGCTGGAACGGGCCGAGGCGGCCCTGCCGGAGTTCCGGGCCCTGCCTGAGCCCGAGGGCCAGCCAGCCGAGGACGAGGCCGACCTCCTGGTCCTCACCGCCGAGGACGTCTGGGCGGAGG
>DAIDKC010000214.1 GCA_027451045.1 Holophagaceae bacterium
AGAACCATGCGGCCATGTGCGGGGTGCAACACCTCGCGCCCAACCTGGCGGAAGCCGTCGAGCGGGAGGGCTACGCCCGGGATCTGTGCAGCTACGTGCGGACGGACCTGGGCTCCCTGGTGACCGGGCGGACGCCTGCCGGGCGCCTCCCACGCCCCGACCTGCTGGCCTGCTGCACCAACATCTGCCAGACGGTCCTCTACTGGTACCGGGATCTGGCGCAGCGCCTGGGGGTGCCCCTGGTGCTGGTGGACACCCCTTTCGTCTACGGGCGGGCCCTCCCGCACCATCTGCAGTACGTGCAGGACCAGCTGGAGGAGCTGATCGCCGTGGCGGAGAAAGTCGGAGGCCGGAAGCTGGATCCAGGGGCGTTCCGGGACGTCACACGACTGGCCAAGGAGGCCTCCGACCTCTGGGGCGAATGCCTGGCCACGGCCCGGGCCCGGCCGGCCCCCTGGACCGGGTTCGACGGGTTCTTCCACATGGCGCCGGTGGTGGCGCTCCGGGGCACCGAGGCCTGCTGCACCTACTACCGCCATCTCCGGGACGAGCTCCAGCACCGGGTGCGCCTGGGCATCGGCGGCCTGCGGGAGGAGCGCCACCGGCTGCTCTGGGACAACCTCCCCATGTGGTTCGCCGTCCGGGAGCTGTCGCGGCAATTGGCCGAGGAGGGATTCACCTTCGTATGCACCAGCTACACCCATGCCTGGGCCGAGGCGGGACGCCACATTGATCCCGAGGATCCGTTGGGCTCCGCCGCCCGGGCCTACACCCACATCATCCTGAACCAGGATCTGGCGAACCGCCTGGCCCTCCTCTCGCGGCTGGCGAAGGACTACACCTGCGACGGCGCCGTGCTCCACTCGGACCGCTCCTGCAAGCCCTACAGCCTTGGCCAGGTGGACCTCCGGGACCGACTGGCCGCGGGAGAGGGCATCCGAGTGCTGCTGCTGGAATCCGACCACAACGATCCCCGGGCATGGTCGCCGACCCAGGGGTACGACCGCCTCGCAGCCTTCATGGAGGGATTCACATGAACCGGGCGTGCGCCCTTGGCCTCGACGTGGGAAGCACCACCTGCAAGGCCGTCGCCATCGGTCCCGATGGCAGGATCCTCGGCCGGCGGGTGGAAGCCACCCATCCCCTCATGGCCGAGCAGACGACCCGGATGCTGGCGGATCTGCAGGCGGAGAACGGCGGTGGACTCCCCGTGGGAGCCACAGGCTACGGCCGGAAGCGGGTGGCGGCGGACCGCGTCCTCACCGAGATCACCTGCCACGCGCGGGGGGCATTCCACTGGACCGGCGCGCCCGGCCTGCTCATTGACATGGGAGGCCAGGACACCAAGGCCATCAGGATCGGACCGGACGGGAGCGTCGTGGACTTCAACATGAACGACAAATGCGCCGCAGGCACGGGCCGTTTCCTGGAAGTGATCCTGGGGAGGCTCCAGGTACCCCTAGCCGAGGTGGCAGCCCGCACCAGCAGCACCGCCCGGTCCGTGCCCGTGTCAAGCACCTGCACCGTCTTCGCCGAGAGCGAGGTGATCTCGCTGGTCGCCTCCGGGGCACCGCTGGAAGGCATCGTGAAGGGGCTCCACGCGGCCCTGGCCGCCCGGGTGGTGGCCCTCGCGCGGCCTGATGGCGCCTCGAGGATCTACATGAGCGGAGGCGTCGCCCTCAAGGCGGCCATGGTCCAGGCCCTCGAAACCAGCCTGGGCTGCGCCGTCCAGGTACTCCCGGAACCCCAGCTCGTCGGAGCCCTGGGCGCCGCTCTCTCGGTCCGGTGAGGCAAACCGACCGGACCCGGCGGTGCCGCGGCATGGACGCCCACAGACGGACGCCCCACCCCGAACGCACCGCCTGGATGCCACACGGATACCCCAGCAGAACGGCCACCGCAAAGGTGGCCGTCAGCGCTTGGTTTTGCTGGCTCCGGAGGAGGGATTTGAACCCCCGACCTAGTGATTAACAGTCACCCGCTCTGACCCCTGAGCTACTCCGGAAGGGCGAAGAACCATTCTACCGGAGGCGGTCGGGAGTTCAAGCGGAGGGGGGTTCAGGCGCGCTGGAGTTCCATGAGGATCTGCCGGGCGCAGGCCTTCAGGGTTTCGATGACGCCGGTCCCCTGGTTGGCGACGGCCTCGATCATGGGCTCGTTCCGGAACCGCAGGAGCCGCTCCATCTCGGGGACGGGGGCCGCGGAGGGCATGTCCCTCTTGTTCAGCTGCAGCACATAGGGGATGGAGCGGATGTCGAATCCGTTCTCCTTGAGGTTGGTGGCAAGGTTGGCGATGGATTCGATGTTCGCCTCCATCCGCGCCTGCTGGCTGTCGGCCACGAAGATGATCCCATCGCAGCCGCGCAGGATCAGCTTCCGGCTGGCGTCATAGAACACCTGGCCGGGCACGGTGTAGAGGTGGAAGCGCACCTTGAAGCCCTTCACCGTCCCCATGTCCAGGGGCAGGAAGTCGAAGAAGAGGGTGCGATCGGTCTCCGTGGCCAGGCTGACGAGCTTGCCCTTCTTCTCCGGGTTGGCCTGTTCGTAGATCCACTGGATGTTGGTGGTCTTCCCGCAGAGGCCCGGACCGTAGTAGACGA
Source organism: Holophagaceae bacterium (assembly GCA_027451045.1). Lineage (GTDB taxonomy): Bacteria > Acidobacteriota > Holophagae > Holophagales > Holophagaceae > Geothrix. The sequence continues at coordinate 2,601 of DAIDKC010000214.1, forward strand.
TCTTGCAGTTGATCTCGCGGGAGGCGTAGTTGATGAAGGTCATGGTCGGCCCCTGAGCTCAGTCGCCGAAGAGCCGGTCTATGTCTTCGTCAGTGATCTCCGAGAAGGGGCTCTCGAACCGATTGCCCGTATCCGATTCCTTCTGGGCCCGCTGCTCGACCTGGTCGAAGATCTCCTGGAGTTCCTTGCTCGCCTTCTTCACCCGCAGGCGCACCAGCGCGAGGCTGGAGTTCTGGTCGAAGATGACCACCAGGATGCCGCGCTTGCCCACGATGGAGATGTGGAGGTTGTCCTTCTCCCCCTCGTGGAAGAGGAGACTGAACTCCTTCTCGCCGATCAGCTTGGCCAAGCCGTCGGTGGCGGCCACGTTCCCAGCGGTAAGGGAGGCGAGGCTGGTGGCGTCAATGCTTTTCACATCGCCGGCGGCGGCAATCTGCTGGCCGTTCTTGTCAACCAGGAAAACGACCTTGGCCGAGGCGTCCTTGGCAAGCCGGGCGATGATCTCCTGGAGAAGCCGGTACTCCTCCTCGAACATGACGAGATCGAGCTTGGCCACACGAACCTCCAGGGGGCTTCCGCCCTGGAGGATACCGCACTTGACGGTCAGTAGGCGGCGGTAGCCCCCCCGCCCTGCGCCACCGAGACGGACGAGGAGAGGCCCAGGCGGGTCGCTCCGGCGCGCACCATGGCCAGGGCCGTCTCGTAGCTCCGGATGCCGCCCGAGGCCTTGACGCCCATCGCGGTCCCCACGGCCCGCCGCATCAGGGCGATGTCCTCCACCGTGGCCCCCCCCGTCGAGAACCCCGTGGAGGTCTTCCCGAAATCCAGCCCCGCCTCCAGGGCCAGGGTGCATGCCCGCTCCTTCTCCGGCTCCGTCAGGAGACAGGTCTCCAGGATCACCTTGAGGATCGCGGGAGCGGGAACGGCAGCCCGGACAGCCCGGAGATCGGCCGCGACGGCAGCCCAGTCCCCGGACTTGAGGGGACCGAGGGCCAACACCATGTCCACCTCCCCCGCGCCCGCCTCCAGGGCAGCTCCGGCCTCGAAGGCCTTGGCGCGGGCGGCACTGGCCCCGAGGGGGAATCCCACGACCGTGCAGGTCCGCACGGGACTTCGGGCCAGAAGGCTCGACGCCAGGGGTACCCATATCGGGTTCACGCAGACGGAGGCGAAGCCATACGCCAGGGCTTCCCGGCAGAGAGATTCGACCTGCGCCGCCGAGGCCTCCGGCTTCAGCAGGGTGTGGTCCATGAGCGGCGAGAGATCCCATGGGCCGGCGTCAGGCTGGTCGGCCAGGAGCGGTTGGACGTGGAGGCCTTCCGCATCCCGGAAGAGCCATGCGTCATCCGAGCAGCCGAGGAGTTGTCGGTGGCCTGGAGGCACCGTTCCCCCAAGTCGGGAGCGGATCTCAGCGGTCAGGGACAGCAAATGTTCATCCATGACACCCATCATGACTGTGGCCCGCACCGGCGCGAAGGGGCAGTACGCAAGCGGGCGGGCCTGAGCCCGCCCGCCTTCAGGTCCGGCCGAGACCGGCGCCCCTGGTCTACTTCTTCGCGGCCTTCTTCGCCACGTGCTTCTTCACGACGTGCTTCTTGACT
>DAIDKC010000215.1 GCA_027451045.1 Holophagaceae bacterium
TTAACAGTATTGCAATATATAATTTTTGTGTATATTTCTTTACCATATATTCGTACCCTCCGAATTTTTATCGTATTTCGCAAGGACAGCCATGCTTAATAGTATGAATATCATAAGCACCCCAGACCCCGAATCCCACGCCCACGAAGAACGAGAGGGCCAGGGAGGCTCCCATGGCCCAGGGGGGGACCGCCACCGGGAAGGCGGGGAAGGCGAAGGCCATCACCGCCACCCCGGACAGCCCGGCCGCCAGTCCCGCGACGCCGCCCAAGGTCGCGAGGACCAGGGCCTCGACGAGGAAGGCCAGGAGGATCTGGGGATCCGTGGCGCCGAGCGCCTTCAGCAGGCCGATCTCGGACCGCCTCTCGGTCACCGAGACGAGCATGACATTCATGATCCCGACCCCGGCCACCCCCAGGGAGATCGAGGCGATCCCGGCCAGGGAGAGGGTCAGGGCCCGGAGGATGGCCGAAAATGAGGCGAGCATCGCGTCCTGGGTGTAGACGGTCACGTCCTCGGCCCGATGGCGGTCCTTCAGGAGGGCGAGGACATCGGCCTTGGCCCAGTCCATCTCGGCGAAGATCCGCACCTCGGCCACGATCCGGAAGAGGCTGGTGCGGTTGAAGAGGCGCATGGCGGTCCGGACGGGGACGAACGCCGCCTCGTCCAGGTCGAGGCCCAGCAGGGAGAGCCCCCGGGGAGCGAGGACGCCCACCACCCGGAAGCGGGCGGGGCCCACGCGCACCACCTGGCCCAGGGGCGAATCCCCCCGGAACAGCTCCCGGGCCGCCTTTGCGCCGAGGACGATCTCCGTGCCCGACCGGTCGGGATCCCCGGCGGGGAGGAAGGTGCCGATGGCGAGGCGGAGGCGGCGGATCGCCTGGTACTCGGCGGTGGTGCCCAGGATGGGGACCGACCGCCCGAGGTCCCGGAACCGCAGGGTCTCCGTGGCCACGGCGATGGGGGCGGTCCGGCTCAGCCGGCCCAGCCGGCCCAGTGCGGCGTGATCCTCCAGGGTGAGATCGTGGGTGACGCCGCCGAAGGGCACGCCCCCGGTGGTCTCCACCTTCCCGGGCAGGACGATGAGCAGGTTGGATCCGAGGGTGGCGAACTCGTCCACGATGTAACGCCGGGCGCCTTCCCCCAGGGCGGTGAGCGCGAGGACCGCCGTGATCCCGATGGCCACCCCCGCGATGGAGAGCGCCGTGCGGAGCCGATGCCCCCGCAGGGCGCCGATGGCGAAGCCGAGGAGGTCGAGGAGGGGCATGTCAGCCCTCCGCGCAGGACGCCAGGGTTTCCGAGAGGAGCCCGTCGGCCAGGTGGATCACCCGCTTCGCGCGGCCCGCGAGGAGGGGATCGTGGGTGACCACCACGAGGGTCAGGCCCTGGCGGTTCATGTCTTCGAGCACGCCCATCACCTCCTGGGCCGAGGCGCGATCGAGGTTGCCCGTGGGCTCGTCCGCGAGCAGCACCGCCGGGTGCATGACCACGGCCCGGGCGATCGCGACGCGCTGGCACTCCCCGCCCGAGAGCTGGTGGGGGCGGTGCGCGGCGCGCAGCAGGAGGCCCACGGAGGCCAGGGCCTCCTGCGCCCGCGCCCGGCGGGCCTCCCGGGGGACGCCGCCGAACAGCATGGGCAGCTCCACGTTCCCGAGGGCGGTGAGGCGGGGCAGCAGGTGGAAGAACTGGAAGACGAAACCGATGCGGTTCCGCCGGAGCAGGGACCGCTCCGCCTCCGTGAGCGACCCCACGTCCCGGCCCTCGAAGCGGTAGCTCCCCCGGGTGGGCCGGTCCAGGCAGCCGAGGATGTGCAGCAGCGTGGACTTGCCGGAGCCGGAGGGGCCGATGAGCGAGACGTGCTCCCCGGGGAGGAGGGCGAGGCTCACGTCCCGCAGGGCGTGGACCTCGCCCTCCCCCACGGGATAGGTGCGCCAGACGCCCTGCAGCTCGATCATGGCCCCTCCCGGCCCCGAGCCTGGGCATGGGCCCGGGCGCCAGGGCGGATCGCGGGGGAATCGCGCACGGTGACCACGCGCTCCCCCGGGGCCAGGCCCGACAGCACCTCCGTGAACTGCCAGTTCCGGAGGCCCGTCCGCACCGTCCGCTCCACCAGCCGGCGGCGCTCCAGTACCAGCACCTTCCCGCCTTCGGCGAGGGCGGCGGTGGGGATGCGGAGCACGCCGTCCCGCCGGTCCGTGATGACTTCCACATCGCTGGAGGTGCCCGGCAGGAACCCCTGGGCCGACCAGGGATCCGAGGGCACCACCTCGATCTCCACGGTGCGGTTCTGTTCCTGGAGGTCCAGGACGTAGGGCGCCACGCGGTCGAGGCGCCCCGCCAGCCTCTCGCCGGGCCGGGAATCCACGGCGATCCGCACGGGCATTCCCGCCTTCACCCGCTGGGAGTCCACCTCGTCAATGGGGGCGCTGACATAGAGCGAGTCGGGATCCAGGAGGTCCAGCACGGCAGGGATGGGGATGCCCGGAGGCGAGGGGGTGATCCATTCGCCCACCTCGCCGGAGCACTCCGCCACGATGCCGGCGAAGGGTGCCCGGATCCGGGTGAGCTCGAGCTGGGCCCGGGCCAGCCTCACCTGGGCGCGGGCCTCCGCCAGCGCCGCGCCCAGGGCCTGGCACATCGCCGCCGCGCGGTCGCGTGCGCTCTGGAGGGCGTCGAGGGCCTGCGGGCTGAGGATGCCGTCGCGGGCCAGCGCCTGCCCCCGGGCCAGATCCTTCTCCGCGAGGGCGGCGGCCAGGCAGGCCTCCCGCGCCCGGGCCTCGGCGGTGCGGACCTGCTCCGCCGCGAGCCCGACTTGCGCCCGCGGCACCGAATCGTCGAGCTGGAGGAGCAGGTCGCCGGCGGCCACCCGGCTGCCCTTGCGGTGGGGCAGGGCCACCACGAGCCCGCCCTGCTGCGGGGAGAGCTTGGCCCGGCGGTGGGCCTTCACGGTCCCGGCGCGGGTGTTGGTGACGATCTCCTCCACCGGCCCCAGCTCGGCCCGGGCCACCTTCACCTCGAGCCCCGGGTCCCGGAAGACCGTCAGCTTCAGGATCACCGCCCCGATCCCGACGGCGAGGAGGAGGACGGCCCAGCGCGGCACCTGTCGCATGGTTCCAATCTAGGTCCCCGGAGGAGCCCAGGAAGGGGCGGCCCGCGCGGGGAACGGATCCCGAGTCCTGGTCGCTTTCAGGGCGGGCTCACAGCTGCGGGTAGAGGTCAGGCCGGCGGTCCCGCAGGGCCGGGAAGCGTGCCCGCCAGGCCCGGAGTTTCGCCAGGTCGAGATCGCCGACGACCAGGCCCTCCTCTGGGCCACCTGCAGCCACGACGGCGCCGAAGGCATCGAGGATCGCGGAGCGGCCGGGGTACTCGGCCAGGGGATCGCGGCCCACGCGGTTCACGCCGCAGACGGCCATCTGGTTCTCGATGGCCCGGGCGGCGAGCAGGGTGGACCACGCCTCGATGCGGCGCAGGGGCCAGTTGGCGGGCAGGAAGACCACCTCCGCGCCCCGCACCGCCAGGCTGCGGAAGGGCTCGGGAAAGCGGAGGTCGTAGCAGATCTGGAGGCCGCAGGGGATGCCATCGAGGGCGAAGAGCGGGCAGTCGTCCCCGCCGACGTAGTGCTGGTGCTCCTCCCCGTAGGTGAAGGGGTGCAGCTTGCGGTAAATGGATACCAGGGCGCCGTCGGGACCGAGCACCAAGGCCGCGTTGCGCGGGTGGGGCACGTGAGCCTCCACGGCGGTACCGATCACATAGAGCTCGTGCTCCCGGGCCAGGCGGCCGAAGGCCTCCGTGGCGGGGCCGGGCAGGGGCTCCGCGAGGCCCTCCGGCGCCATGGTGAAGCCCGTGGTGGCCAGTTCGGGGAAGACCACGACCCGCGCCCCGGCCCTCGCCGCCTCGGCCGCGAAGGTCCGCGCCTTTGCCAGGTTGGCGGCGGGAGCCTCCCAGACCGTGGCCTGCTGGACGAGGGCGACGCGAAGGGAATCGGCCATGGGGAGATCCTACGCCGGAAGGGCCGCCAGGATGGACCGGGCGAACGCCGTGAGCGAGGGATCCCGGGCTCCCATGACGAGGACCAGGTCGCCGGGCCGGGCCTCGGCCGCCAGGCGCGCGGCCAGGGCCTCCCGGGATGGCGCCACCTCCGCGGGCACGTCCCGTGCCGCGAGCTCGGCCACCACGTCGGCGCTGGAGATGTCCCGGATGACGGTGCCGCCGGCGTAGAAGACCTCCAGGAACCAGAGGCGGTCGGCTGGGCCGAGCCCCTCCGCGAATGCCTCCACGAATTCTCGGCGGAGGAACTTCAGGGGGCCGAAGCCGTGGGGCTGGAAGACGGCCAGCACGCGGCCGCCGGTGGCTGCCGTCCGCAGGTGTGCGGTGCGCAGGGACGCAGCCACCTTCGCAGGGTTGTGGCCGAAGTCGTCCACCACGGTGACGCCGCCCCGGGTGCCCAGCTCCTGGAAGCGCCGGGCCACGCCCTGGAAGCGCGCCAGCGGATCCGCCATGTCGGCCAGGGGCACGCCCAGGGCCCGGCAGGCGGCCATCGCGGCCAGGGCGTTTTCCACGTTGTGGCGGCCGGGCACGGGGAGGCGGAAGGCCACGCCCTCGCCCCGGAAGGCGGAGCCGCCGGGTGCCAGTTCCACGGCTTCGGCGCGCAGGTCCACGTCAGGGCCGAAGCCGAAGACCGTGGTGCCGGCGAATTCCCGCAGGTTCTCCGCCTCGCCCACCACGCAGGCCTCGCGGATCTGCGCGCGGAAGAGGCGGAACAGCTCCGCCACAACCGCGACCTCCTTGTGGTCCTTCTGCAGGTTCAGGAGCACGCCTACGGCGGGGACGTAGCGCACCACGGAGCCGTCGCTCTCGTCGGCCTCGATGACGAGCAGGTCCGAACGGCCGGCCCAGGCGTTGCCCCAGAGGCCCTCCGCCTGCAGGGAGGCCAGCTCGCCGCCGGTGATGACGGAGGGATCGCGGCCCGCGCCGCGCAGGATCGCGAAGGCCATGGCCACGGTGGTGGACTTGCCGCTGGTGCCCGTGACGGCCAGGGTGCGGTGGGACGCCACCAGGTGGGCAAGCAGCTCGGAGCGGTGCAGCACGGGCACGCCCAGGCGCCGTGCCTCAGCCACATCCGGCACCTCGGCCTCCACGGCGGTGGACACCACCAGGGCCGCGCAGTCGGCGGCCAGGCCCGAGCCGTCCTGGGGGTGGATCGCGACGCCCAGCGTTTCAAGCTGGCGCCGGGCCTCCGGCCGCTCGCCCCGGTCGAAGCTGCGGTCGCTGCCGCTGGCCCATCCGCCCTTCATGGCCACGAACTGGGCGAGGGCGCTCATGCCGCTGCCCGCCACGCCAGCGAAGTGGAGGCGGCCCAGGCCGAGCCCCCCCGCCAGCGGCTCCTCCGCGATGAATACCAAGTCGCCTTCGGCCACGCGGTCGAAGAGGGCCGCCACGTCCGCGTTGGCGAGCCGCACACAGCCGTGGGAGCGGGGCTGCCCGAGGTCCTGCTCACGGTTCGTGCCGTGCAGGTAGATGAACCGTTCCAGGGAATCGCGCCCTGGGCCGCGGTTCCAGCCTTCCTCCAGGCCCTCCAGGGTGAGGACGCGGGTGAGGATGAGGTCGTCCTCCCGGTCCTCGCCCCGCCACACCTCGCCGGTGGCCATGCGGCTGCGGAAGACGGCGCCCGGTTCGGCCCCGGCGCCGATGCGGGCGTGGATGCGGTGCCAGCCCGTGGGGGTTCGGTACGAGTTCTCCTCGCATCCCAGGCCGTTCAGGGCCGTGGAGACCACGGTTTCGAACACCAGCCGCCCGTCCTCCAGCAGGCCCATCCGCTGGCGGGCGGGATCCACCACGAGCACGCGTCCGCGGGCATCCCAGGCGGGCGCGCCGGGGCGGGACAGGCCCGCCAGGACCAGGGCCCGGTAGCGGGCGGCGAGGACGGGATCGGGCATCAGGCCCCCACGATCCGGCCCGCCAGGGCGCTGGCCGCGACGGTGGCCGGGCTGGCCAGCCACACCTGGCCCGGGCCGCTGCGCCCGGGGAAGTTGCGGTTGATGGCGCTGATCGTGACCTGGTCGGCTCGGGTGGAGACGCCGGGGCCGGCGTTGATGCAGGCCCCGCAGGAGCTGCCGAGCACCACGGCGCCCACCGCCTCGAACGCGGCGATCCAGCCCTGCTCCCTGGCGTAGCGGCGCACGTCCTCGCTGCCGCACTGCACGTAGAAGGACACACCCTCCGGCACGCGCTGCCCGCAGGCGGCGGCGTCCTTCACCACCTCGTAGGCCCGGCGCAGGTCCTCGCGCTTGCCGCCGGTGCAGCTGCCCAGGTAGGCGAGGTCGATGCGGGTCTCCTCGCCAAGATCCGCCAGGGGCACGCCATTCCCGGGATCCCCGGGGCGGGCCAGCATGGGGCCGAGGGCCGCGCAGTCCACGTCGAGGGTCTTGGCGTACACGGCCCCTTCGTCGCCGCGCATCCAGGGTTCCAGGACGATGTCCACGCCTCGTCGCTCCTGGAGGAAGCGGACCGTCTCGGCGTCCGGGGCCACGAGGCCCGTGAAACCGCCGATCTCCGCCGCCATGTTGGTGAGGGTGGCCCGCTCGTCCGTGTTCAGGTCCGCCAGCGCCTCGCCCTGGTACTCCACGACATGCCCGAGGGCGCCGCCCTCGCGGATGAGGGGCTGGGCGAGGAGGTGCAGGACGAGATCCTTGGCGGAGACCCCGGGCCGCAGCCGGCCGTTCAGGCGCACCTGCAGCGTGGGCGGCACCGTGACGCGCACGTCGCCCGTGACCCAGGCGGCGGCGATGTCGGTGGTGCCCACGCCGAAGGCCAGGCAGCCCAGGGCGCCCGCATGGGGCGTGTGGGAGTCCGTGCCCACCACCACCTGGCCGGGGAGGACGTAGCGCTCGGCCATGAGCGCGTGGCAGATGCCCTCGCTGCCTGAGCCGTCCGGCAGTTCCCCATGGAGGCGGATGCCGTGGCGTGCGCAGAAGGCTTCCTGGGCGGGTTTGAGGCGCTGGGCCACCGCCAGCAGCCCCTGGGCGCGGTGCTCGGGGCGCATGCTGTGGTGCAGGAAGGTGAGGTGGTCGCGGAAGGCGAGGATGCTCGAAGGGTCCCGCAGCGCCACCTCGGGGCCCAGCGCCTTCTCCAGGAAGCTGGCGGCCATGGGCGTCACGTAGTCGTGGGAGAACCGCCAGTCGGCCCTCGCGAAGAGGCCGTCTCCCGGAACCACGGCGGGCAGCCCGATTCGTCCGGTGGCTGCCTCCGCCACCGCGTGCCGGGCCAGGAGCTTTTCCGCGTAGGTCATGGGGCGTGGGCCGTGGACCGGCAGGGGCGGCACCTCCTCGCCCCGCAGGCGGGCCGTGTTGTAGGCGAAGAGCCCGCCCCGGCGCACGATCCCGGCGGTGATGGGATCCAGGCCGTCGGTGAACTCGGCCAGGGGGATGGCCTCCCCGGTGCGGATCCGGGTCACGAGGCCCAGGTCGGTGCTGGTGAGCAGCCCCAGGTTCTGGCAGTTCTGCCGGTAGATGCGCTCGAAGCTCTCGGCGATCACGAGCCGGACGCCCGCGCACCATTCGGCGTAGGGGCTGGCCTCGCGGCTGCTGCCCTTGCCCCGGCGCTTGCCGGCCACACTCACGGCGAAGCCCCCGGCCTTCACGGCTCCGGCCTTCACCGGGAAGGCGTCGCCGCACTTCAGGCCGAGGTACGGGAACTCGCCCAGAGTCTCGTCGTAGTGGTAGCAGATCCAGGCCGGCGTGATCTCGTCGGTGCTGATCTGGTCCCGGAGGGGCAGGGCCGACGCCAGGGAGAGATCCTCCCCCGCCAGCTGGCGGCGCACCTTGCCCGCCTCCTCCGATAGGAAGAGCACCCGTCCAGGGAAGGCGATCCGGTCCGGCAGCATCCTTCCAGGATAAGGATCAGTACCGCCGCATGGGGCCGATCATCTTCTCGGGATCGAGCATCTCGCGGATCTGGTCCTCGGTGAGCAGGCCGCGCTCGCGCACCAGCTCCACGATGCCGCGGTTGGAGCGCAGGGCCTCGGCGGCCAGATCCGTGCAGACCTCGTAGCCCAGATAGGGATTCAGGGCGGTGACGACGCCGATGCTCTGCTCCACGTCCTGGCGACAGCGATCCGCGTTGGCGGTGATGCCGCGGATGCAGTTGTGGCGCAGGGTGGCGGCGGCGTTCCTGAAGAGCTTGATGCTCTCCAGGATGGAGAGGCCGATGACCGGCTCCATGACGTTGAGCTGGAGCTGGCCCGCCTCGGCGGCCATGGTGACGGTGAGGTCGTTCCCGATGACGCGGAAGCATACCTGGTTCACCACCTCGGGGATGACCGGGTTCACCTTGCCGGGCATGATGCTGCTGCCGGGCTGCATGGGCGGCAGGTTGATCTCGTGCAGGCCGCAGCGGGGGCCGCTGCTGAGCAGGCGCAGGTCGTTGCAGATCTTGCTGAGCTTGATGGCCAGGCTCTTCATGCCGGCACTGTAGATCACGAAGGGCTGGGTGTCCTGGGTGGCCTCGATGAGGTTGGTGGCCAGGCGGATGGGCATGCCGGTGATCTGGACGAGGTGGACCACGCAGCGCTGGGGATAGTCCTCGGGAGCGTTGAGCCCCGTGCCGATGGCCGTCCCGCCCATGTTCACGGTGAGCAGCAGGGCGCTCATCTGCTTGAGGGCCTCGATCTCGTTCTCCAGGCTGGCGGCCCAGGCGCCGAACTCCTGGCCCAGGGTCATGGGTACGGCGTCCTGGAGCTGGGTGCGGCCCATCTTGATGATGGGGCGGAACTCGGCGGCCTTGGCGCGGAGGTCGGACACCAGCCCGCCCATCTCGGCCACGAGGTCGCGGTTGGCCAGGGCCATGGCTAGCTTAAGGGCCGAGGGATAGGCGTCGTTGGTGCTCTGGCTGCAGTTGACGTGGTTGTGGGGGTCGCAGAACTCGTACTCGCCCTTCTGGTGCCCCAGGATCTCCAGGGCCCGGTTGGCGATCACCTCGTTGGCGTTCATGTTGGTGGAGGTGCCCGCCCCACCCTGGAACACGTCCAGGGGGAACTGGTCGTGCAGCTTCCCGGCGATGAGCTCTTCGCACGCTCCGGTGATGCCCCGCAGGATGTCGTCGGTGAGCAGGCCGCAGTCCCGGTTGGCGCGGGCGGCGGCGAGCTTCACCATGGCGTTGGCCTTGATGAGCTCGGGATAGTGGTGCAGCGGCAGGCCCGAGATGTGGAAGTTGTCAATGGCCCGGGCGGTCTGAACCCCGTAGTAGGCATCGGCGGGAACAGGCCGCTCGCCGATGAGGTCGTGCTCGATGCGGACATCCGAATTCAGGGTGGCGTTCTTGCTCATGGGATGGCTCCGGGACGTGCGGAAAGCTGGGGTTCAGTGCGGCCTCCAGTCTTGCAGAAGTCCCGGAGGATGGCCTGTGGTCGGGATCACGACCGTCGAGGCCCCCCGGGGCCCGCGGAACCCCAAAAAGGGCAGGGTCCCCGGAACGGGGACCCTGCCGTCAACCGGGATGGATTCAGTCCTTCTCTTCCTCGGCACGCAGCTTGGCCTCCTGGGCATCCAGGTGGGCCATCAGGCGCTCGGCCACGGCCTCGTCCTCGAGGGGGGTGAACATGTCATCCTTGACCTCGAAGATCTCGAGGGAGAGACCTTCCTCGGGATCCGCGGTCCCGTCCTCCTGGGCCTGGAGTTCCGCCAGGGGGGCGAGGATGGCATAGCGGCCGCCCTCGAAATCCAGTTCCTCGAGGATGGCGAACTCCTCCTTCTCGCCGTTCTCGTCCTCCAACTCGACCACCTCGATCTCGAAGGAGCCTTCCTCGTCATGGTCGTGGTTGCAGTCCGGTCCGTGTTCGTGAGCCATGGGCGCCTCCTCGGGCAAGGCTCCAGAGTACGATCGAACCCGGGGGGCATCCAGGGTCTAATTCTCCAGACGGGCCTCGTCCGGGCCCGTCACCACCCCCTGCACGATCCGTCATAAGTTCTGTAATTTTATTAGTTATATTATTAACAGGTAATTTAAATATGATTACTATAGTAGAATCACAAAGAATAGTGGATTTCTTATTACCATTATTTCCTTTATTTATAATATTCTTTGTAGGTTC
>DAIDKC010000216.1 GCA_027451045.1 Holophagaceae bacterium
TGATCGAGGGCCGCCAGAGGTGCCGTGTGCGCCGTACACGGCGCGCCCAGGCACGGCCACGGACGGGACCTGCCTGGGCGTCGAGCGCTCAATGCTGCTTGAGCTTGTCCTTGCCGCCGAACCACTGGTCCCAGTAGACCACCACGGGGCTGGCGATGTAGATCGAGCTGTAGGTTCCGGTGATGACGCCGATGACCAGGGGGAAAGCCAGGTCGTGGAGCGCCGGGCCGCCGAACAGCCACAGGCAGACGCTGACGAAGAGCACGGACAGGGAGGTGAGGATGGTCCGGCTCAGGGTCTGGTTGATCGAATCGTTCACCAGTTTGGTGATCGTGGCCCGCCGGTACTCCGGCTTGTGGCTGTTCTCGCGGATCCGGTCGAACACCACGATGGTGTCGGCCATGGAGTAGCCCATGAGGGTGAGGAAGCTCGCCACCACGGGCACGTTGAACTCGTAGTGGAAGGCCGCGAAGAGCCCCAGGGCCATGAGGACGTCGTGGATCAGCGCCACGATGCCCCCCACGGCGAAGCTGGCCGTGAAGCGGAACATCACGTAGACCAGGATCGCCAGGCTTGCGAGGAACACGGCGCTCAGGGTCTTGCGGGTCCACTCCCCGGAGATGCTGGGGGAGAAGCTCTCGTCCTTCTCGATGGCCACGGTGCCCAGGCGGTACGTCTTCTGGACTTCGGACCTGACGGCCTGGGGCACGCCCTGGGGCATCTGGTCGAAGCTCGTGTAGAAGCCGGAGGGCAGGCGATCCCGCTGCGAGATGATCTGGTCCGCCATGGGGCCGTAGGCCGCTGCGAGGGCCTGGCCCTGGTCATCCTGCTTCAGGCCCAGGGGATTGGCCTTCACCAGGGTGTCCTCAAGCTCCTTGGAACCCGCGAGGTTCAGCGGGGGGAGCGGGTTCGACGCGTGGGGATCGAGCTGCTTGAGGATGGCCCGGATGGCCGCGGCCTGCCGTGTGGCGTCCTTCTGGTCCGAGTTCTTCCGGGCCTTCACCTTCACCGAGAAGTCCTGGTAGCCGACCCCGCTCCCACCTTCGTAGGCCACCACGCTGGCATCGGGGAACCCACCCTTCGCCAGGGCGGTCCGGATGTTCTCGGGATCCATCCCGCCCTTGAAGCGGACGGTCATGTCGTTGCCCCCGACGAACTGCATGCCGAGCCGGATGTTGGGGTTGTTGGAGAAGTGCCAGGGACGGACGTAGAGGAACGAGACAAGGATGATGCCCCAGCTGATGGCGAGGGCCCAGGCCTTGTACTTCATGAAGTCGTACGAGGCGCCCTTGAAGAACGTATGACGACCCACCGAGAGGGTCTTCGTGCCGGGATGGTGCTCCAGCACCCAGTCGTAGATGAACCGGCTGATGTAGATGCTGGTGAACAGGCTGGCCACCACGCCCACGGTCAGGGTGACGGCGAAGCCCTTCACCGGACCGGTGCCGAAGATGAACAGCAGGAGCGCGGCCACCAGCTGGGTCACGTGGGCGTCCACGATCGTCCAGAACACCCGGTCGAAGCCCGCGTCTATGGCGCCCGCGACGCTCTTCCCCAGGGCCAGCTCCTCCTTGATGCGCTCGAAGATGAGGATGTTGGCGTCCACCGCCATGCCCAGGGTGAGGGCGAAGCCCGCGATGCCCGGCAGGGTGAGCGTGGCCCTGAAGGAACCCAGCAGGCCCAGCATCACGATGACGTTCACCGTCAGCGCCACGATCGCGTTGACGCCCGACCACTGGTAGAAGATCACCATGAAGATGATGATGGTGATGAACCCGATGAGGGAGGCCCGCACGCCTGAATGGATGGAATCGCGGCCCAGGCCCGGCCCCACCACCCGCTCCTCGAGGAACTTCATGGGCGCCCGCAGGGCCCCGCTGCGGAGCTGGCTCGCGAGGTCCTCGGCCTCATGGGCCGTGAAGCCGCCGCTGATCCGGACGGCACCGCCGATGATCTTCTCCTTGGCGGTCAGTTCCTCGATGATCTTGCCATCGAGCACGATGGCCATGACGCGCCCCTGATCGGCAGCGATCCCGGTCATCTGGGCGAAGGCGTCATCCCCCTTCTTGTCCAGGGTGAAGTTCACCTCGTTGGCATTGGTCTCGGGGTTCTGGGCCCGGTTGGCGTCAATGATGTCGGCGCCATCCACCACCAGGCTGGTGTCCAGGAGCACCCAGCGCCTGATCGGCTCCTCGCCGGGCTTCGTCTGGGGCACCGGCTCGCCGGCGCGGCGGGCTTCCTGGGGATTCCAGATTTCCGGCCGGATCTCCGTCCCGGGAGGGAGCTGGCCGTGGAAGTGGGCGAGGGCGGCTTCCCGGGTGGGGAAGTACACTTCGTCGGCCTTGGCCAGCAGCCGCTGCTCGAGGTGACCGGGCGTCGAGAGGAGCTTCTTCACCCGCTCGCGGTCGCCCTCCTCGATGCCCGGGATCTCCACCACGATGCGGCTCCCGTCGGGGCCGCTGGCCGTGATCTCCGGCTCGAGCACATGGGCCGGGTCAATGTCGTGGATGCGCTTCTGGATGACCTCCAGCGCACGCTTGTTGGCGTCCTCCTTGATCTGGTTCTGGTAGCTGGCGTCCTGGGTCAGCTGGAACACCCCTCCCGCCTGGGAGACGGAGTAGCCCGGGAAGGCGTCCCTGACCACCTGCTTCAGCGTGGCGCCCTGGTCGGGGCCCAGCCCATCCACCCGGATGGCGTTGCCTTCCAGGGTGGCCGTCGCGGAGGCGAGGCCCCGGTCGTGGAGACGGGCGACCAGCCGGTCCCGGGTGTCGCGCAGGTCGGCCAGGAGGGCATCCTGCCCCTGGACCTCCAGCTCGAAGTGGACGCCGCCCCGGAGATCCAGGCCCAGCTTCACCTTGGAGAGCGGAAGGAAGAAATAGCCGCACCCCAACAGGACGGCCAGGACGATGACGAGGCGCCAGAGGCTCCGCTTGGTCACGGGGCACTCCTCAAGGAAGGCGGCCCGGAAGAGCGGGCCGGGTGGGGGAGGGGATCAGTTCTGGGGTTCGGCTTCGGTGGCGAGGGCGGCCACGGCGGTCCGGCGGGCCTTCACCACGGAGGTGCCGATCTTCAGCCAGATGTGCTTCTCTTCGACACGGTCAATGGTCGCGTAGAGGCCTGAGGTGAGCACCACCTCATCGCCCGCTTTCAGCTTGGCGAGGCGGGCCTCCATCTCCTTGCGGGCCTTGCTCTGGGGCCTGATCAGGAGGAAGTAGAACATCAAGGCGATGCCCGCGAAGGGCAGGATCTGGATCAGCGCGGCGGCTGGCCCGGAGGTCGCGGAGGCGGGCTGGATCAGGGCGAAGTTCATTCAGGGCTCCTCGGTCATCCAT
>DAIDKC010000217.1 GCA_027451045.1 Holophagaceae bacterium
GATCCGTTCGAAGTTGCGACTGAAAGCAATACGAGCAACTCAGGTTGCAGCCATAGGTCGGCATGATCACGTAAGTCGGTGGCAGGAGATGCCCCACCTCTTGCATGCGGGAAGCGATCTTCTTGAAGAAGGCATGTTCATCATCCATAGTCTTTGCGGTGAGATACCCCCTGCGCAGCAAGACCTTGATCGTCTCCGCTGAAGGCGAGGCGATGGGTTCACAAGGGGTTTCGGGTGGCCATACTCCGAAGAGGGGCTTGGCAGGGGCTCCTGCTTCCATGGACCGGATGTAGTTCGCGGTCTGTCGCGACACCACATCATGTGCACCGGTATAACCGTGAATCAGGAGAACCTGGTCCTGGTCTACCGGAAGATCGACAAAAATGTTGTAGTTGCTGGATCTATAAATCAAAGAAGTGCCCATGAGTGAAGCGTTCCCCAATAAACATCTGTCCATTAGTAGGTATTGACGAACGGGGTAACTGATCCTCCGGCAGAGCCCGGGGGGGGGCCCTAAAAGTGATAAGGTGTGGGTGAGGGCAAGCTCACATTGGCTCCACGGATTTAAGACTCCCGAAGTCTACCCATGGGTCCATGATGCTGGGTGTTAAGAATTGTTAATTTTTGGTTCATCGCGCATTGCCGGGGAAGGCTGAGCGGATTTTGAGGGCGAAGTAGTCGTCATCGCGGAAGCCGTAGGCCATGCGTTTGATGACCTTGGCCTTGTTGTTGATGCCTTCGAGGATGGAGGTGTTCAGCTTCCAGCGGCATTGGGCGAGGATTCCGTCGATCCGCTTGGCGAGGTTGCGGGCGAAGGTCCTGAGCGGTGCGAGGCCGCTCTCCAGGGCCCTCGCCAACCAGTCCTCCCAGGCCCGCCTCGCCCAACCTTCCCGTGTGTATCCCCACAGCCGCTTCAGGTCGTCCCGGAGGAGATACACGGTCATCAGCGCCTGGTTGGCCTCCAGCAGTTCCTTCAGGCGGACGCGCTGGGACGGGCCTGCCAGGTTCTCCCGGTTGGCGAGCAGGAGCCACTTCGAGCCCTTCACCAGCTTCCGGGCGGCCTTGTCCTGCCTCAGGCGATTGGCCTCGTCCACCCTCACCCGGTCGATGACCTCCCGGCCGTACTTCATCACCACGTGAAAGAGGTCATAGACGATCTCAGCTTTCGGGCACTGGGCCCGCACCTCCACTTCGAAGGGGGCGTGCATGTCCATGGCCACGGCCCGGATGCCCGCCCGCCCTTCCTTTCCGATGGCCTCAAAGAAGGGGCGGACGGCCTCTCGGCCCCGACCTTTCCCCACCCACAGCACCTTCCGCGTCTCGGCGTCCACGATGAGCGTGGCATAGCGGTGCCCCTTGTGAATGGCGATCTCGTCCATGATCAGGCGCGTCACGCCCGTCATGTCCAGCGGCGGCAGCGTCCGCAGCATCCAGGCCTTGTCGATGGCCTTCACGGTGTGCCAATCCAGGCCGCACCGCTCCGCCACATGCTTGATGGGCAGCACCCGGCAGAGCCTCGCCACATCCTCAGCCATCCGTCGCGTCACCCGGGACCGCGGCTCCAGCCAATCCAGATCCTCCAGCCGAGGTCCGCACGTCGGGCAGGCCACCCTGAACCCCCACAGGAACAGCCGCACCGGCACCCCGAGGATGGGCAGGTCCCGGATCTCACGCTCCTCAGCATCGTGATAGCGGGGCCTGAGCTTTCCGCAACCCGAACAGCGATAGCGCGAAGCCTTCCGGTCCAGCGCGATCCAGACCTCCCGCGAACCCACCTCGTCCGCCTCCCGGACCTCCACCGTTCCGGGCTCGTAGCCCGTCCATCCCCCCAGGACACGGATACACTGCTCCCAAGACACCGGCGGCCTCCCTCGCGTTCTCAGCAAACACAAGGGTCTCAAAGGCTTGCCGGTGTCCCTTTACCTCACGCTATTACGCGATGAACCTGAAAAAAAGGATGGGCGATCCCAGCGGCCTCGCCCATCCGGCTCTGCCTCTGCACGGCCAGAAGAGGCCTCGTGAGGCTACCGTCGCGCCGGCGGCTCCTGGAGGTTGGCCAGGAACTCGTCGTTGCTCTTGGCCTTCCCGAGGCGATCCACCAGGAGTTCCATGCTCTCGCTGGGGCCACTGCCGCTGAGCACCTTGCGGAGCACCCAGATCTTGGCCAGCTTGGCGGGCTCGATGAGCAGATCCTCCTTGCGGGTGCCGGACTTCTGGATGTCCATGGCCGGGAAGATGCGCTTGTCGCTGAGCTTGCGGTCCAGCACGATCTCGCTGTTGCCGGTGCCCTTGAACTCCTCGAAGATCACGTCGTCCATGCGGCTGCCGGTCTCGATGAGGGCCGTGGCGATGATGGTGAGGGAGCCGCCGCCCTCAATGTTGCGGGCCGCGCCGAAGAACCGCTTGGGCCGCTGGAGGGCGTTGCTGTCCACGCCACCAGACAGCACCTTGCCGCTGGGCGGCACGACGGTGTTGTAGGCGCGGGCCAGGCGCGTGATGGAGTCCAGCAGGATGACCACGTCCTTCTTGTGCTCCACCAGCCGCTTGGCCTTCTCGATGACCATCTCGGCCACCTGGACGTGGCGCGTGGCGGGCTCGTCGAAGGTGCTGGAGACCACCTCGCCCTTCACGCTCCGCTCCATGTCCGTGACCTCCTCGGGCCGCTCGTCAATGAGCAGCACGATGAGGAAGACCTCCGGATGGTTCGCGGTGATGGAATTGGCGATGTTCTGCAGCAGCACCGTCTTGCCGGTGCGGGGCGGGGCCACGATGAGGGCGCGCTGCCCCTTGCCCAGGGGCGTCATCAGGTCCATGACCCGGGTGCTCAGCTCCTGGGTGTCCCGCTCCATCCGCAGGTGGTGCTTGGGGTAAAGCGGCACCAGGTCGTCGAAGTGGACGCGCTCCTTGGCCAGGGCCGGCGGATCGAAATTGACAGCATCCACCCGGAGCATGGCGAAGAACTTCTCGCCCTCCTTGGGCGCCCGGATCATGCCCGACAGGGTGTCGCCGGTGCGGAGGTTGAACTTCCGGATCTGGCTGGGGGAGATGTAGATGTCCTCGGCACCCGCCAGGTAGTTCTGGTCGGGGGAGCGCAGGAAGCCGAACCCCTCGGGCAGGACTTCGAGCACGCCCTCGGCGAAGAACAATCCCTCGCGCTCGGCCTGGGCCTGGAGCACCCGGAAGACGAGTTCCTGCTTCCGCATGGACAGCGGGTTCTCGATCTGGAGCTCCTTGGCGAGATCGGCGAGCTTGCCGATGGAGAGTTCCTTGAGCTCCTGGAGGGTCAGGGCGACCGGCGACGAAGGCTGGGTGGCCATGGGACACCTCGGGAAAGGACGAGTCGGGATGGGCTCGGGAATGTTGACATGATAAGTCGGAATGCCCTATCGGCCGATTCCGGCGGGTTCCTTACCAGTGAAGTCCATGACCCTCGCTACGAACCCCTTGGGGTCCTCGACCGGGTAAGCGTGACCCACCCCCGGTACCACCTCGAACCGGGCCCCGGGGATGCCTCGGGCAGTCTCCAGGCACTTCCAGGGAGGCGTCAGCAGGTCCTCCGCCCCGGACAGGATCAGCACCGGCGCTTGGATGAGCCCCAGGCGCTCCCGGATGTCCCAGCCGAGCACCCCGCGGATCTGGTGCAGGTTGCCGTGCGGGGGGCGCTCCCCGCCCGTGACCACCTGGTGGTAGGCCCGGAGGACGCCGTGGCGGGCCTCCAGGAAGCCGTCGCCCCAGAGGAACGGCGCCACGGCGTCGAACTGGAGGAGGGGGCCGCCCACCTCCAGACAGCGGGCCCAGTGCTCCGCCTTCAGGGCCATGGCGAAGTCCATGCGGGGCATGGAACTGGTCAGGACCGCGCCGGGGAAGGCCTCCGGGTGGCGCGACAGCAGCTCGAGGCTCATGGCGCTGCCGTTGGAGAGCCCCACCAGCCAGGGCTGGGAGATCCCGAGCACCTGGAACAGCGCCCAGGCGTCCTCGGCCAGGTCGGCGGTGAAGTAGGGCCCTGCCTCCGGGGCATCGGACTTCCCCTGCCCCCGGCTGTCGAAGGTGAGCACCCGGAAGCGGCGC
>DAIDKC010000218.1 GCA_027451045.1 Holophagaceae bacterium
CGAGCTGGGCCGCTCCCGCGTCTACGAAGGCAACTACTCGGCTTTCATGGACAAGAAGGAAGCGGAGTTGGAGGCCGCGGAACGCGCCTACCAGAACCAGCAGGCCTACATCGCCAAGCAGGAAGACTACATCCGCCGCAACATCGCGGGGCAGAACACCAAGCAGGCCCGGGGTCGGCGCACGCACCTGGCGAAGCTGGACCGGATCCAGCGGCCCCTCCGCGACCGCCGCAAGGTGAAGTTCTCCTTCCCCGAGACCCAGCGGAGCGGGGATGTGGCCCTCGTGCTGGAGGATGCCAGCGTGGGCTGGGACGGCAAGGCCCTCTACGCACCCCTGGAGCAGCTCCAGGTGAAGCGCGGACAGCGGCTCGGCATCGTGGGCCTCAACGGCACCGGGAAGTCCACGCTGCTGAAGGCCATCGCGGGGGAGATCCCCTTCATCACCGGCCGCTCGAGACTGGGCAGCCAGGTCAAGCTCGGCTACTTCGACCAGCACCACCGCAACCTCGATCCCCGCAACACGGTCTTCCAGCAGATCCACGCCGTGAACCCCGCGGCGCCGAAGCAGGATGTCTACGGCTTCCTCTCCAAGTTCCAGTTCAAGGGCGAGGAGGAGTGCGACAAGCCCGTGACGGCGCTGTCCGGCGGCGAGCGGGCCCGCCTCAGCATCGCCACCCTCATCCGCCAGGGCGTGAACCTGCTGCTGCTGGACGAGCCCACCAACCACATGGACATCCCCAGCATGGAGGCCATGGAGGACACCATCCTCAGCTTCACGGGGGCCGTGCTGGTCGTGACCCACGACCGCTACCTCCTCGGGCGCGTGGCGGATTCCCTGCTGCGCATCCACGAGGGTCGGGCGGAATTCCGCGAGGGCGGCTACGAGGACCACCAGGCCTGGGTGGACCTGGACCTGACCGCGGAGGAGGGCTCCGATGCCGGGAGCCCGAAGGGCGAGCGGGAGCGCCGCGCAGGGCGGGGGACGTCCGCCGGGGAGGGCGGGAACCACGAACCCGAGCCTCCGCGGAAGCCCGAGGCCCGGAAGACCGATGCCCGTCCGGCGGAGCCGGCCCCGGCGCGACCGAAGCCCGTGGACAAGGAGAAGCAGAAGCAGATCAAGCGCCTGGAGCGGCTGGCCGGAGAGGCCGAAAGCAAGGTGACCGAACTGGAAGGGAAGCTGGCGGTCCTCCAGGCGGAACTGGCGGCCATGGACCCTTCGGACTGGCAGGCCTTCAATGCCCGTCTGGACGAGCAGAAGGCCCTCGAGTCCGAGCTGGCCTATGCGATGGCTGACTGGGAATCCGCCCAGGGGGCTCTGGAAGCCGCCCAGGCCTGAGGGGGCTCAAGCCCAGCGCATCTCGGCAGTGAAGTGGCGGAGATACCTGCTCTGCTTGACGATCCGGACGCCGCGCACGGTGGGGGCCTTGGCCTTCAGTTCGCAGATGGCTTCGGCGGCGTAGTCGAAGTGGCTCTGGGTGTACATCCGGCGGGGGAAGGCCAGGCGCACCAGTTCCATGGCGTGGTAGGTCTCCGAGCCGTCGTCCAGGTGCCGCCCGAACATCACGGAGCCGATCTCCACGCCCCGGATGCCCGCCTCCAGGTAGAGGGCGTTGCAGAGGCTCCAGGCCGGATAGTCCTCGGGCTTCAGGTGGGGCAGGAAGGCCTTGGCGTCAATGTAGACCGCATGGCCCCCGGTGGGCTCCACGATGGAGACGCCCCCGGCCAGCAGCTTTTCGCCCATGTATTCGGCGGTGCGCAGCCGGTAGCGCAGGTAGTCCTCGTGGAGACCTTCCTCCAGGCCCACCGCCAGGGCGTTCAGGTCGCGCCCGGCGAGGCCGCCGTACGTGGGGAAGCCCTCCGTGAGGATCAGCATGTTCTTGGCGGCTTCCACCCAGGTCTCATCGTTCAGCGCCAGGAAGCCGCCGATGTTCACGAGGCCGTCCTTCTTGGCGCTCATGGTGCAGCCGTCCGCAAGGCTGAAG
Organism: Holophagaceae bacterium; assembly: GCA_027451045.1. Taxonomy (GTDB): domain Bacteria; phylum Acidobacteriota; class Holophagae; order Holophagales; family Holophagaceae; genus Geothrix. The sequence goes on from DAIDKC010000218.1 coordinate 1,983, forward strand.
ATCTCCTGGGCAATCTCCTTGACGCTGCGGTGCTGCTGGCCCTCCTCGCGCATCTTGATGAACATGGCGTTCTCGGCGAAGCGGCAGACATCGAGGACGAGGGGCTTGCCGTATTTCTTGAGCAGGGCGCTGGTGGCCCGCAGGTTTGCCAGGCTCACGGGCTGCCCACCCCCGCTGTTGTTCGTGAGGGTCATCATGCCGAAGGGAATGCGGTGGCCTTCGCGCTTGAGGAGATCCTCGAGCTTGCCCAGGTCCATGTTGCCCTTGAAGGGATGCCGGGTCTTCGGCTGCAGGCCCTCGGGAATGACCAGGTCCACCCCCTCGCCGCCGGCGTATTCCAGATTGGCGCGGGTGGTGTCGAAGTGGGTGTTGTTCGGGACGATGTCGCCCTTCTTCGTGGCCACGGAGAAGAGGATCCGTTCCGCCGCGCGGCCCTGGTGGGTGGGAATGATGTGCTTGTAGCCGGTCAGATCCTTCAGGACCGCTTCCAGGCGGAAGAAGGAATTGGCTCCGGCGTAGCTTTCATCCCCCTCCATGATGGCGCCCCACTGCTTGGCCGACATGGCGCCCGTGCCGCTGTCCGTGAGGAAGTCCAGGAGGACGTCGTCGGCCTTCAGCTTGAAGACGTTGAGCCTGGCCTCCTCCAGGAGGGTGGCCCGCTCCTCGGGAGTGGTCATGCGGATGGGCTCGACGGATTTGATGCGGAAGGGCTCGATGATCGTGCGGGGCATGGCGGCTCCTACGGACCCTCCAGCTTAGCCAGGGGCGCGGGAACGGGCATCACAAGGGGCTGGCGGGCGGGGGCGCCCCAGGCGATGCTGGAAGGCTCGGAGCGCCCATGAGTCTGCTGCTGGCGGTGGATGTCGGAAACACCAACGTGGTGATGGGGATCTACGATCTCGCCCAGGGGCTCCATGCGCCCCTGGTCTGCTCGTGGCGCCTGGCCACGAGCCGGGAGCGGACCGTGGACGAATACGGCCTGTCGGCGCTGGCCCTCCTCCGCCACCGGGGAATCGAGGCCTCCCAGATCAAGCATGTGGCCATCTCCTGCGTCGTGCCCCCCCTGCATCCCATCCTCATGGCCCTCTCGCAGGTCTATTTCGGGGTGGAGGCCTTCTACGTGGAGCCCGGGGTGAAGACCGGCGTGAAGGTGCTCCTCGACACCCCCTCGGAACTGGGGGCCGATCGCCTGGTCAATGCCGTGGCCGGCATCGAGCTCTACGGGGCCCCCCTCATCGTGGTGGATTTCGGTACCGCCACGACCTTCGACGTGGTGAACGCCAGGAAGGAGTATCTCGGCGGCCTCATCACCCCGGGCGTCAAGATCAGCGCCGAGGCCCTGTTCCAGCGGGCCAGCCGCCTGCCGCGGGTGGAAGTCGCGGAGCCCGAGCGGCTGGTGGGCCGCAACACCGTTCAGGCCATGCAGTCCGGCATCTTCTACGGCTACGTGGGGCTGGTGGACGGCATCCTCCAGCGCCTGCTGGTCGAGTGCCCCGAGGCCAAGGTGGTGGCGACGGGCGGCCTGGGCCGCGTCATCGCCCCGCATGTACCCCGCATCGCCCACGTCGCCCCGGACCTCACCCTGGACGGCCTGCGGATCCTGTGGCACCGGAACCAGGGAACGCGCCGGCCCGCATGAAGGTTCCCCTCCTGATCCACCTGGGCAGGGTGGACTCGACCCAGGCCTTCCTGAAGCGGCACCCCGAGCTGGGCTTCTGTGCCGTGCTGGCGGATCACCAGACGGCCGGCGTCGGGCGCCAGGGGAACCGCTGGGAAAGTCCCGCCGGGGCGGGGCTCT
>DAIDKC010000219.1 GCA_027451045.1 Holophagaceae bacterium
CCGCACGCCGCCCCAGCCCCTTGGCACCTGGGCCGGCGAAGGCCGGCGGCCGCGCCCCCATCCGGGGACCAGCAGCCCTGAAGGGGCACGGCCCCTGCGGGCCGGCGATGCGCCCAGCCGCATGCACTGGAAGCGCACCGCCCAGCGGCGGGAGCCGTGGGTGCGGACCTTCGAGGAGGCCCGGCCCCTGGGCATCCGCCTCCGCCTGGACCTGGCCGCCTGGCCGGTGGGTCCCGCCTTCGAGGAGGAGCTGGAGCGCCTCTCCGGCGCCATCCTCCAGGCCCGGATCCAGAAGCGGGAGGCGAGCCTGGAGGTGCTGGGCTCCGGGGCCGTCCGGGAATACCGGGGGCACGCGGCCTGCTGGAGGGCCCTGGCCCTGGCGGAAGCGTCCGGGCATTGATTCTCCCGGGCCACTCCCTAAGCTGGAGCCCATGCCCACGCCCCTGCCGGATCCCACCCCGCCCACCTTCGGGACGCCCGAAGCCCCCGTCTGGACGCCCCTGCTCGAGGCCGCCTGGGCAGCCCGGGCCCGGGCCCACGCGCCCTACTCCGGCTTCAAGGTCGGCGCCGCCCTCCTCACCCGGAGCGGTGCGATCGTCGCGGGCTGCAACGTCGAGAACGCCGCCTATCCCGTCGGCCTCTGCGCCGAACGGGGCGCCGTGAGCGCCGCGGTGGCCCAGGGCATGGCGCCCGGGGAGCTGGTGGCGGCCGTCGTGGTCACCGAGGCGGAGACCCTCACGCCGCCCTGCGGGGCCTGCCGCCAGGTCCTGGCCGAGTTCGCGAACGACCTCCCCATCCTCCTCGCGAACCGCGCCAGCCGCCGGATCCACCGCCTGGCGGACCTGCTGCCCCACGGGTTCAGCGGCCGGCATTTCCAGCCTCCTCCCCCGCAGCCGCGCTAGACTCTGACCAACCCCGGGAAGGCGTGAATGGCCATTGATCGCATCAAAGTCAAGCGGGAGGCGGACAAGCTGCTGGCCAGCGGCAAGGTCGAGCGCGCCATCGAGGAACTTCGGAAGCTCTACGAGGACAACCCGAAGGAGCTGAACACCCTCAACATCATCGGCGACCTCTACCTCCAGCTGGGCCGGGCATCCGAGGCCGTGGAGGTCTTCCGGCGCCTGGCCATCGCCTACGAGCGGGACGGCTTCGCCCCCAAGGCCACCGCCATCCTCCAGAAGACGATGCGGGCCGCGCCGGACGACATTGACATCGCCCAGCGACTCGCGGACCTCTACCGGCAGACCAACAAGATCAAGGAGGCGGTGCAGGTCCACCTCCAGGTGGCCGAGCACTTCCAGAAGAAGGGCCTCATCAAGCGGGCGCTGGAGGAATTCGCCAAGCTGGTGGACCTGGATCCCAAGAACCTGAAGAACAAGGTGCGGCTGGCCGACCTCTACAACAAGGAGGGCATGAAGGACCGCGCCGCCTCCATCTACCTCGAGGTGGCCGAGTCCCTGGCCATGGAGCAGATGCACGCCGAGGCGAACCAGATCCTGGAGCGCGCCCGGGCCATGACCTCGACCCCGCAGCTCTTCCTCACCCAGAGCCGCCTGGGGGTGATCCAGGGCGACTACACCGCCGCCGCCCAGCACCTCCGGGAGGGGCTCGAGACCAATCCGCGCAATCCGGACCTGCTGGAGGCCCTCGGCGAAATCGAGCTGCGGAGCGGTCATCCCGACCGGGCCCTGGAGGCCCTCTCCGGCATCCCCCAGCTGCCGGAGAAGGCCCTGCCCCTCTGCGAGAAGTCGCTGCGCCAGCTCGCCGCCGGGGACCGGGCCGAGGAGGGGCTCCGGCTCTTCACCCCCATCGCGCGGGAGATGGCGCGCCGGGGGTCCGGCGACCTGGCGGCCCGGGCCATCCGATCCGCCCTCCAGACCTCCCTCGGCGCCGAGGGCTGGCTCCTCCTGGCCGAGATCGCGCACCAGACCGGGGCCAAGGCGGAGCGCGAACAGGCGCTCCAGAACGCCTACGCCCAGGCGAAGGTCCACGGCGACGTGAACCTGGCGGGCCGCCTGGCGGAGCAGCTCCAGTCCCTCGGCCTGGCCCCTGACGACCAGATCCACGCCGAGCCCGGCCCGGAAGGTCCCCTGGATCCCGTCTCCGGCGCCGCTCCGCCGCCGTCCATCGAGATCACCCGCCACGGCGGCGAGACGGAGATGGACCCCGTCCGCCGGCTGCGCCTCGAGCAGCTCTCCCGCGAGGCCGAGGCCCTCCTCCGCAGCGGCAGCGCGGACCGGGCGGTGGAGACCTACCGGAAGGCCCTCGAACTCGATCCGGCCAATCTCACCCTCATCGAGGCCATCGTGGCGGTGCACCGCGGTACCGGCCACCTGACCAAGGTGCAGATGCAGTACGTGCAGAGCGCCCAGGCCCTCGCCACCCTCGGGCGGAAGCGGGAGGCGGCCCACCTGCTCGACAAGGCGGAGCAGCTCTTTCCGGGTTCCACCCGCATCCACCGGCGGACCATGGGCCTTCCAGAACCCGGCGCCGCCCCACCGCCGCCCGTCCCCCCGGCGCCCGCCGCCATCCCCCTTCCGCCCCCACCGGCCGAGATCCCCATCGCCCTGGATCTCCCAGGATTCGAGC
>DAIDKC010000220.1 GCA_027451045.1 Holophagaceae bacterium
CTGGAGAACCAGTTCGGCGTGGGCGACATCATCAGCGTGGACGACCGGCACTCCGGCACGGTGGAGCGCATGACCCTGCGGATCACCCAGCTCCGCGACCTGGAGGGCAAGGCCCACTTCATCCCCAACGGCTCCATCTCCAAGGTCGTGGTGATGTCCAAGTCCTTCGCCCAGGCCGTCGTGGACGTGGGGATCGGCTACGGCGCCGACGTGGATGCCGCCGTCGGAATCCTCGCCCGCATTGGACAGGAGCTGTCCGTGGCATGGCCGGATCGTGTGCTGGAGCCCACCCAGGTGCTGGGGGTGGAGGCCCTCGGGGAGAGCGCCGTGACGCTCCGGACCCTCACCCGGACTGCGCCGGCGAAGCAGTGGGAGGTGGCCCGGGAACTGCGCAGGCGCATCCTCGTGGCCTTCCGGGAGGCGGGCATCGAGATCCCGTTCCCGCAGCAGGTCGTGCACCTTCAGCGGGAATAGGGCCCTACCGCGCCAGGGCCTGCTTCAGGGCCGCTCGCAGGGCGTCGAGGGTGTAGGGCTTCTGGAGGAAGCCGGCCAGACCACGGCCCAGGAAGGCCTGCACGGATTCCTGCTCGTTGTATCCGCTGCTGAGGATCACCCGGAGGTCCGGGCGGATCCGGCGCATGGCCAGAAAGGCGTCCTTCCCGTCCATGCGGGGCATGGTGAGGTCCATCAGCACCAGGTCCACGGCATCCGGATCGGCCTGGAAGCGCTCCAGGGCGTCTCGGCCGTCCTGGGCGGTGATCACCCGGAGGCCGACCGCCTCCAGGGCTGGCGCGAGGGTGGCCAGGAGCGAGGGCTCGTCATCCACGAGGAGCACCGTGCCCGTGAGCGGGACCTCCGGATCCGCCCCCGCCTCCTGGCGGGCGGGCAGATCCCCCGGGGCCGCGGGGAAGAACACCCTGAAGCTGGAGCCCCGCCCTACCTCGCTGTACACCTTCAGGCCCGCCTTGTGCCCCCGGAGGATGCCCAGCATGGCGGAGAGGCCGAGCCCCCGGCCGGTGGCCTTGGTGGTGAAGAACGGATCGAAGATCCGGGCCATCACCTCGGGCGTCATCCCCTGGCCCGTGTCGCTCACCTCCAGGGTGAGGTAGGGGCCGGGGGACAGGGGCTGCCCGGGGAAGGCGGAGGCGAGGGTGGCGGCGTCGAGGGTGGCCATCCCGGTGGTGAGGGTGATGGTGCCTCCCGATTCCCCCAGGGCGTCCGAGGCGTTGGTCACGAGGTTCATCACCACCTGCTGGAGCTGGGCCCCGTCCGCTTCCAGGGGGGGCAGCCCCTCGGCCAGGTCCAGGCGGAGGAAGGCCTGCTTGGAGACGGAGACCCGCAGGAGGTGCGTCATCTCCGAGACCACGGCGTTCAGGTCGTGGAGGGCCACCACGAAGCGTCCCTTCCCGGCGTAGGCCAGCATCTGCTTGGTGAGGTCGGAGGCCCTCAGCACCGTCCGCTCCGCGTTCTCCAGGAAGGGGGCCGCCGGGGACTCGGGGTTCAGGTTGAACTGGGCGAGGTTGAGGTTGCCCAGCACGGCCGTGAGCAGGTTGTTGAAGTCGTGGGCGATGCCGCCGGCGAGCACGCCGAGGCTCTCGAGCTTCTGGGCCTGCTGGAGCTGGCCTTCCATCCGCCGGCGCTCCTCCTCGGCCCGGCGCGCCTCGGTGCGGTCCCGCCAGGTGGTGTGGAGGAGCTGCTTGCCCTTCCAGGGGATGGCCGTGAGCAGCACCTCGACGGGGAGATCCGTCCCGTCCAGCTTCCGGTGCATCCACTCGAAGTGGTGGCTGCCCCGGGCGTGGGCCGTCGCGATCATCTCGTCGGCCTTTTCGCGGGAGGAGCGCCCGTCGGGCTGGAAGGGGGGCGACAGCTCCGAGGGATGGGTGCCCAGCACCCTCGCCCGGTCCGGCGCGCCGAGGATGTCCACGGTGGCCTGGTTGCAGTCCACGAAGCGGTTGTCGTCAATGAGGAGGTTGGCGTCACCGGAGCGCTCGAAGAGCAGGCGGAAGAGGCGCTCCCGTTCCCGGCTCTCCTCCTCGATCCGCCTCCGCTCGGTGATGTCCGTGCTGATGCCCACGATGCGGTGGAAGCGCCCCTCGGCGTTCCGGATGGGCACGAGCAGGGTCTGTAAATGGCGCGGCCCGGAGCCCAGGTCGGCCCCTTCCTCGTAGGAGATGGGACGGCCCGCTTCCAGGCAGCGGCGGTAGTTCGCCTCCAACTGGGCCGCGAGTTCCGGCGGGAGCCAGGCCCCCAGGGGCAGGCCCGCGACTTCCCGGGAGGCCCGGCCCACCACCGCCTCCTGGGCGGGGTTCATGCTCTCCAGCAGGAGGGCGCCATCCTCCCGCACCCCGATCCAGAAGATGGAATCCGGCAGGTTCTCGAAGAGTTCCTGGTACCGCGCCTCCGCGTCCCGCAGGGCCGCCGAGGCCGCCTTCCTGGCCTCGATGTCCCGCACCGCCACCAGGATGCGGTCCGCCCCGCCGATCTGGGCGCGCCGCATGTTCACCTCGACCCAGAAGCAGCGTCCGGAGCTGTGTCGTGCCCGCCATTCGAAGACCTGGGGTGTGCCCGCTGCGGCCTTCTGCATCCAGGCCAGGGCCTCGGCCTGCCCATGGGGGGGGAGGCCCTCGCTGAGGTCGCCCACCGGGCGGCGCAGGAGATCTAGGCGGCTGCAGCCGAACATCTCGGCCGCCCGCATGTTCGCTTCCAGGATGGCCCCCGTGGCCATGTCGTGGACGATAATGGCATCGTTCACGGAATCGAGGATGCTGCGGGTGGTCTGCTCCGCCTCCCGCAGGGCCGCCTGGGTGCGGGCCCGCTCGGTGATGTCCTCCGCGAGGCCGATGCCCCCCAGCACCCGCCCGTCCCCGCTCCGGATGGGATAGGTGAGCAGGCGGGCCAGGGTGCGGTGGCGCGCGGTGATGGACACGTACTCGCCCTCGGCCTCCCCGGGGCGCCCCTGGAGGGCCTCCCGGACGGCCCGCAGGACCTCCGGCTGGTGGAGCCGCTCGAACATGCAGAAGTCCCGCAGCGCCTCCGGCCCGGCACCGAGGAGATCCCGGAAGGCCTGGTTGGCCTCCAGGATCACCGAGCGGGTGTCGAAGAAGAAGATCCCGATGGGAGCTGCGTCGAAGATGATGCGGTAGTGCTCCTCGCTGGCGCGGAGGGCGTCCTCGGCCGCCTGGCGCTCCCGCTCCCGCACCAGGAGGGCCGCCTCCATGGCCTCGAAGGCCCGGGCCAGACGCCCGATCTCCGTGGGATCCTCGGCCAGTCCCGTGGGGCGCCCCAACTCCCCCCGCTCCACCCGGGCGAGGTGGTCGGCGAGGGCGCGGATGGGGCCCACCAGGACCCTGTGGCCGAAGCTCCACCCGAGGGCCAGGGACAGGGTCGCCGCCAGCACCAGGGAGAGCAGGCGCTGGGCGAGGTCGAAACGGCCGGATCCCGCCAGGAAGAGAGCCACCAGGGAGGGCAGCACCACCAGCCCCACCAGCAGGAGCAGGTGGGACCGCAGGGACCAGGACGGGGGGCGCGGCATGGGAAGGGGACCAGTAGAACCATCGGCCCCGGGCGATCCGGGCCTGAGTCCGGTCAGCGGAACTGGAAGGGACGCACGTAGTGGCAGGTGTAGCCGCCGGGGTGCTTCTGGAGGTAGTCCTGGTGGTAGGCCTCGGCCTTCCACCACGGCCCTGCCGGGACGATCTCGGTGACGACGGGTCGTTTCCAGGCCCCGCTGGCGTCCACCTCGGCCTTCACCTGCTCGGCGACGCGTCGCTGAGCCTCGCTGTGGGTGAAGATCGCGCTGCGGTAGGACGTGCCGATGTCGTTGCCCTGGCGGTCCAGGGTGGTGGGGTCGTGGATGCGGAAGAAGAACTTCAGCAGGGCCGCGTAGCTGGTCTTGGAGGGGTCGAACCAGACCTCCACCGCCTCGGCGTGTCCCTCGTGGTGCTCGTAGGTGGCGTTCGGCACTGTGCCGCCGGTGTAGCCCACTTCCGTGCGGATCACGCCGGGCTGCTGACGCAGGAGTTCCTGCATCCCCCAGAAGCAGCCGCCGGCCAGGGTGGCCAGCTCCTCCTGCGGCACAGGGCGTCCGAAGAGCGGCAGGTACTTCGCGTAGCCCTCGTCCGCAAGATCCGCCACGGGGATGAAGCGGAGGCTCGCGCTGTTGATGCAGTAGCGGAAACCCCCCAGGTCCTTCGGCCCGTCGTCGAAGACGTGGCCCAGGTGGCTCCCCGAGTGGGCGCTGCGGACCTCGGTGCGGTCCATGCCGTGACTGAGGTCCTGGCGCTCTGTCACCTCCGAGGCCGCGAGGGGACGGGAGAAGCTGGGCCAGCCGCAGCCGGAGTCGAACTTGTCCTTCGAGGAGAACAGCGGGGTGCCGTCCACCACGTCCACGTAGAGTCCCTCGCGGTGGTTGTCCCAGTAGGCGTTCTGGAACGGGGGCTCCGTGCCGGCCTCCTGGGTGACGTAGTACTGCATGGGCGTCAGGCGCCCCTTCAGGTCCGGCGCGCCGGATTTCGAGGGTTCCACGGATCCTGCCTCCAGATCGGTACGGGCGAGGCGGAAGCCGCCCCAGGCCAGGATCGCGCCCACGGCAAAAGCTCCGAAGGCCCTCCAGAGCCGTGCCATGGCCACCTCCTGTGGAGGATCCGATGCCGGGCCTCGCACCCCCGTGACGGGGCGGCGGGCTCAGAACCGGACCCTCAGGCCCACCTGGATCCTCCGCCCGGCGTCCCCGGACTGGGCCGCCCCAGCCCGGGGACGCGTCCGGTCCAGCAGGTCGAAGACGTCCAGGAGGGCTTCGAGCCCCGCCCGACGGAGGTCCCAGAAGGGGCGGGCCAGCTGGAAGTCCAGCACCGGCGCCCCGGGGGGAGGCACCGGCAGGCCCCGGAGGGGCAGGGCGGGGCCGGACTGGAGGCGCCCCAGCAGGGTCAGGGTCCAGTCCTGGGCCCAGAGAGATGACAGATCCCGGGTATTCCACACGGCCCAGAGACGGATCCGTCGCAGGGTGCCGTCCGGGAGCCCTCCAGGATCCAGGGTGCGGATGCGGAGCACGGTCCAGCTCGCGGCGAGGTCCAGGGCCCCTGCCACCTGCCAGTGCCCCTGGAGGCCGAAGCCCCGCAGGCGGTCCCGGTCCCCGCCTCCGGGGACCAGCCGCCCTGCGGCGGTACGGCCCTCGGCGGTCAGGACCAGATCGGGGAGGGGGCGGACGTCCAGGGCCAGGCGGTCCTCCCGGATGTCGGACCAGGGCAGGGCGGGGCCCGAGGCCAGGGGGGCGGAGGCGAGGAAGCGGCCGTGGGCTCCCGAGAGGGCCAGGAGGTCCGAGATCCGCCAGTGGAAGGCCAGGCGCGGGGAGGTAGCGGTCTGGACCTGGCCGCCCGCCCCGGGGGTCTGGTCGCGGCGCAGGCCCAGGTCCAGGGTGAGGGGCCGGAGGATCCGCCAGGCGTCCCGGAGGAAGAGCCCGGTGCGCCGGACGGCCGCGCCGGACGGGGCGGCGCTGCGGAGCTGCTGGACGTCACCCCCGGCCTGGAACTCGTGGCCGTCCAGGGCGAGTCCCAGGGTCTCGGCCGCCTCCCAGGTGCGGGCGGGGACGGCCCCCGGGAGATCCAGATCCCGCAGCTGGAGGCGGGCCTCCTGGGCGAGACTGCCATCGGGATTCCAGCGGTGGAGGAGGGCCAGGGCCCGGTCCCGGCCCCCGGCGTCTTCCGCATCCAGCGCCCGGAGCGAGACCTGCTGGGCGGCCGTGGGCAGCCAGTCCAGGCGCAGGTCGCCCCGGGTCGCCGGCGTGCCGTCGCCCAGGTCCTCCCGGTCCGCGGCCGCAGCGGCGAAGAGGCGGTCCGCCCGGAGCGGGCCGGAGAGGGCGAGGGCCTCGACCTGGCGGCTCCCGGAACCGGCAGCAGCGGGCCCCCACTGGGCCTGGGCTCCGCCCCCGAAGGCGTTCCCGCCCTGGGCGGTGTCCGTCAGCAGAACATCGGCTTGCGGCAGGGAGGCATCCCCCTCGCCGGCCAGGATCCGCGCACCCGACAGGGAGGCCAGACCGGGTGTCCCGGGAACCGCCCCGACCGGGCCGAGGTCCAGCCCGTCCACCTGGAGGTCCGGAGCGGAGAGGAGGGGCCAGGGGCCCAGATCCGCCAGCCCGGCCGGACTCCGGGTGCGGAGGGGCAGTGATTGGAGCAGCCCGGCGCCGAGGCTGGTGCCCGGGGCGGTGCGGCGCCCCTGGGCCTCCAGGTCGAGCACCATGCCAGACTCCATGGGGATGAGCTCCACGGGGAGTTCCAGGCCCCCTCCCGGCGGAATGCGCAGGCCGGAGATGCGCTGGCCCGCGAAGCCGTCGGCCATCACCGTCAGGCGGCAGGGGCCGGGGGCCAGGCCGAGGAAGCGGAAGCGCCCGTCCCGTCCCGTCACCGCCTCGTGGCGGCGTCCGGTCCCGAGCTCCTCCAGGTCCAGGTGCACCCCCGCCAGGGGGGATCCGTCCCCGGAGCGCACCACCCCGTGGAGGCTGCCCGAGGTGAGGGCCTGGGCCACCAGGGCGGGGGCCAGGGCCAGCGGCACCAGGGCGCGGCGCATCAGCCCAGCAGGGCGCGCAGGGTCTCCCCCGCTTCCCGCAGCCGGTCCGGCGGTGTGGAGAGGGGCGGCAGCAGGTAGAGGCAATCGCCCATGGGGCGCACCAGGAGGCCCCGCTCCAGGGCCCGGCGGTGGAGCTTCCAGCCGTAGCGGGCCTCCAGGGTGTCGGGCCTGCCCGTCGCGGGATCCACCAGGCGGCAGGCCCCCACGGCCCCCAGGACCCGGGGCTGGCGCACCGCTGGATGCGAGGCGAGTCCGCGGAACACCTCCGCCATGGCCGCGGACAGTTCCGCCGTGCGGGCCAGCACGGGTTCCTCGTCGAAGAGGGCCAGGCTGGCGCAGGCCACGGCGCAGGCGAGCGGGTTGGCGGTGTAGCTGTGGCCGTGGAGGAAGGCCCGCCCGGAGTCGGGCTCGCCCCAGAAGTGGCCGTAGAGTTCCTCCGTGGCCCAGGTCATGGAGAGGGGCAGGGTGCCGCCCGTGAGGCCCTTGGAGAGGCAGAGGAGGTCCGGCGAGACGCCCGCCTGCTCGCAGGCGAGGAACGTCCCTGTGCGGCCGAAGCCGGTCATGACCTCGTCGGCGATGAGATAGACGCCGTGGGCGTCGCACTGGGCCCGGAGCTCCTGGAGCAGCTCCGGCGGCCACATGCGCATGCCCCCTGCGGCCTGGAGCAGCGGCTCGGCGATGAAGGCCGCGAGGCGGTCGCCGTGCTCCGAGAAGAAGCGGCCGAGCGCCACCCGGGCCGCTGCCAGCCGCTCCGGCCACCCGGCGAGATCCCCGTCCAGCTCCCGGCGGGGGTCCTCCGGCACCTCGATCCGGTCGCAGGCCAGCAGCAGGGGGCGGAACAGCCCCGTCATGAAGTTCTCCAGCTCACCGACGCCCACGGCGCCCAGGGTGTCGCCGTGGTAGCCGTGGCGCAGGGCGCCGAAGCGGGTCCGGCCCGTTTCCCCCTTCTGCAGCTGGGCCTGGAAGGCCAGCTTCAGGGCCACCTCCACGGCCGTGCTGCCGTTGTCGGAGAAGAAGGCCCGGGTGAGCCCCGGCGGGAGCTTCGGCTTCAGCCGTGCCACCAGCTCGATCGCCGGCTCATGGGTGAACCCCGCGAAGATGACGTGGTCGAGCTGGCCGGACTGGCGCTCCAGTGCCCCCATGAGGCGCGGATGGCAGTGGCCGTGGAGGCAGGTCCACCAGCTGGAGATGCCATCCAGCACGCGGGTGCCATCCGCCAGCAGGAGGTCGCAGCCTTCACCGGCCACCACCGGCACGGGCGGATCGGACTCGTGGACCTTCATCTGCGTGAAGGGGTGCCAGACATGGGCGCGGTCGAGCGCCAGGCGGTCGGACCAGTCGGGAGGCAGGGGCGTCGGCATGGAACCAGGATCTCAGGATCAACGAATGGGGTGGCTTATCGTGTCGCAAGATAAGAAAGACATGCATGTGAATTATAAAAAAACGTTAACTATTCTTGTTTTAGATGGACGGTTCCAAGCCCCGGGTGATTGACTCCCTCACCACGACTTCTGTGGATCAAGGAATCCCCCATGGCACCGATCACCGATGTGTCGAGGACGCCGCCTTCACCCGCGGACTTCGCCGTGCGGTACCCCGGTAGGCCATTCCCACGACCGGACAGGAGAGGGCGAGCCCGCTCTCTGTCGCCGGTTCCCTCCATCAGGGCTCGGGAGGAATCACGATGAACGTGAATCGAGTGCGCACGTCCCTGCTGATCCTGGGCGCGGCCGCGCTGCTCCAGGCTGCCCCGCCTTTCGCCTGGCAGGTGGTGGTCAACAACGCCGAGGTGGTGCCTGGCGACACCCGGACCTTCAACAGCTACAACCAGCCCTCCGTGAACGTGAACCGGCTGGTGGTGATCCGTGCCCGCAGCAAGGGCGGGACGACGGGGGAGCCCGCCCACGGCGTGTTCCTGCGGGACATGGCCCTGGGTACGCCCCTGGTCACCCTCTTCGACCGCACCACCCAGGTGCCCAACCCGAACAACCTCGGGTCCACCTTCGTGGAACCGCCGTCCATCCCGCGGATTGACATGTTCACGAAGACCGTGGCCTCCCGCGCCAACCACCAGCCGGCCTGGAAATACCTCCTGCCGGACGGGATCACGGAGACGCGGGCGGGCACGGCCGGCATCTACACCAACCCCTTCGGCCCCCTCATCGCCGGGGCCAGCAACCTGGGCATCGTGCCCGACTTCGGCTTCTACGCAGTGCCCGGCCATGCCGGCGTGAAGTTCGACGTCTTCCCGGGCGCGCCCGCGGTGGCCAACGGCTCGACGCTCGTGTTCAAGGGCAACTTCAGCCTGCCCGATCCCGTGACGCCTGGCGCCGTCGTCAGCAAGACCGGCGTGTACTTCCGGAACCTGAAGGACGCGCCCCTTCCCCTGGCCGACGGCTCCACGGTCGGCCCCTCCGGCGGCACCCGGGCCGTGACCCTCATCGCGGACACCGACTGCAACATCCCGGGGACCACCGTGAAGTTCGGCTCCACGGCCCCGCCGAGCGCTGCGGGCTACCTGGCGGTCTTCGCCGGCTTCGACAACGAGGACAACCCCACCAAGGGCGGCATCTACCTCGCGCCCATGCTCTGGGCCAAGCCGCCCCTGCTCCCGCTCGTGAAGATCGGCGGCCAGGTGCCGGGCGAGGCGAAGGGCGTGGGGTTCAACAAGCTGGGCGAGGGGCTCTCCTTCGACGGCCGCTTCGTGGCCTTCTGGGGCGCCTGGGGAAGCGAGACCAAGGCCCTCACGCTCCAGTGCCCCACGGACGGGAACAAGGACGTGCTCGCCTTCTGCAAGGCGCAGTACCCCAACGGCTACGCGACCACCGTGCCGGTGCACCAGGGCATCTTCGTCCATGACATCCTCACGGGGGCCACGCGGGTGGTGGCCAAGACGCTGACGGACTTCGACGACTTCGTCTACTGGAACTTCTCCGGCCTCGTCCCCGGGACCGGGAGCTCCGACGAGTCCGGCGAGCCCGCCCGCTGGCGCTCGGCCTCCTTCGTCGCCCTGTCGGGCCTGGTGGATGGCAGCCTCCTCGACTCGAACGCCCACGTGGCTTTCAAGGGCCGCAAGGGCCTGGTGGTGGACGGATCGTACCTGGATACCGTGGATGGCCTCTACCTTCGCAAGGTGGGACCCACCAGCTCGACCTTCGTGCCCATCGTCGAGAGTGGCATGGACGGCACTCTGATTGACCCCGCGGCGGTGGATCCGCTGACCGGCGACCACCTCCCGGTGACGGCCATGGGACTGGAGCGGGATGGCTTCCGCGGCAACGCGCTGGCCGTGACCGTGACCATGGCGACCGAAGCCGCCGGCTGGGCCGGCGTCTACCTGACCACGGCGCCCAACGACCTGTGATGGGGCTCCAGGGAAGCGGACGGGCCGGCGCAGCGCGCCGGCCCGTTTGTGTCGGGGCCGTTCAGTCCAGCACCTCGACCCGCAGCGGCAGGAACTCCCTCAGCAGGGCGGCGTTCTCCCCGGCGGTGGCGGGATCCGTCCCGTCGGCGCCGGGGTTCAGCAGGACGGCCTCGATGCGCCACCCGCGCATCATCAGGGCCTCGGCGGAGAGCAGGGTGTGATTCAGGGTCCCGAGTCCCCCCAGGGCCACCAGCACGCAGGGGATGCGGCCCGCATCCGCGGGGCGCAGGCAGGCCCCCGAGGCGCTGCCGGGCACCGCGGGCGTCGCCGGAGCCGCCCACCCCGAGGCCCAGGCCAGGAAGTGGATCCTCGGCGCGAGGGGCACCATGAGTCCGCCGACGCCTTCCAGCAGCACCCGGCCCTCGGCGGGACGCTGGCACCAGACGGCGGTGGCATCCAAGTCCAGCGTCCGGTCCTCCCGGCGGGCGGCGGCCAGGGGCGACAGGGGCGCCCGGAGCAGCACGTGGCACTCGGCGGTGATGCCGGACCCCGCCACGGCGGTGGCGTCGGCCTCGGGGTGATCCGGACGGTCCACGCCCGTCTGGAAGGGCTTCCGGTAGGTCACCGGCGACCAGGCGGCCCAGGCCCGGGCGATCCGGCCCGCCACGTGGGTCTTGCCTACGCTGGTGCCCGTGCCGAGCACCCACAGGGGACTGGGAAGGGTGGTCAGGTCGAGCATGCCCCAGGATGCCAGAGCTTCATCGGGTAGGCTTTGCCCCTTGCTGGGATTGGTTGAGATTGCATCCTTGGTTCGTTGGAGGCGGGTGTGGCCCTCAGCCTGGATCCCAAGCCCCTCGTTCCGCTCGATCCGATCCAGCGGGACCGGCAGCCGACCTATCCCAAGGCGCTCGGCCCCGTGTTCGTCGGGACCCCCTACCTCTCCTTCCCGGCCACCCCGTCCAGCACCGCTCCCGAAGGCGCCTTCGCCCTGGGGAACACGCGCCTGAAGCGCAGCGCTCCGGAGGGGGCGTCCCAGTCCGTCCCGGATGGGACGGGGCCCTCCCGTACCCTGCCCCAGGCCCCGTCCCAGACAGCTCCCCTCGCCCAGGGAGGATCCCTGGGGAGCAGGCTGGATCTGCTGGCCTGAGGGCTCAGTGCCTGGCGGGGGCCTCGAGGTCGGCCAGGAGCTTCTTGGCCTGGGTGGCCTGCTGGCTGCCCGGGGCCAGGGCGATCACCTTGCGCCAGGCGGCTTCGGCCTCGGCGGGCTTGTTCAGGTCGCTGGCGTACACGATTCCCATGTTGTAGAGGCTCTGGAGGTGCTTGGGATCCAGCTTCTGGGCCGCCTGGAAGTTCGCCAGGGCCTTCTGGGGCTCGTGCAGTTCCCGGTACATGACGCCCTGGTCCGTCAGGACATCGGGATCATCCCCCTTGAGGGCGAGGGCCTTGGCGTAGGCGTCCACGGACTGCCTTGGCTGGTGGGCGTCGAAGTAGGCATTGCCGAGGCTGACCCAGGCCTGGCGGTTCTTCGGATCCTGAAGGGTGGCGCGCTGAAGCTCGGCGATGGCCTGCTGCTGCATGACGCTGGGGGGCGCGCCGAGGGTCGTGCCCACCGGGGGTGCCTGGGGGATCCCGGCTGCGATCACGGTGGAGGCGGCATCCGGCGCCGTGCTCACCCCGACGAAATAGCCGAGGGCGGCGCCGACGACGAACCCCCCGGCGAGGGCGAGCACGAGATTCCGTTCCATGGAGGCCTCCAGGCAAGGGCGTGGGAATTCTCCCACGACTCGGCAGGAAGGGGGTCACGCCCGGGGTGACAGCAGGCAGGCCTCCAGGGCCCGGGCCAGGGCCAGGACCTGGGCCGTCTCGAGGTGGGCGCCGGTGGTGACCCGCAGGCGGGCGGTGCCTTCCGGGACGGTGGGGGGGCGCACCGCGCGGATGTCGAAGCCGAGGTCCTGGAGTCGCCTGGCGACGCGCACCGCCTCCCCGTCCCGCCCGATGGGCACGGGGACGATGGCGGAGGGACCCCCCGCCTGGCCGAGTGCCTCCCTCAGCCACTGCGCATGGGCGAGGGCCCGCTCCCGGCGCCAGGGCTCGGCACGGGCGGCCTCCACGCCCGCCAGGGCGGCGCCGACGACGGGGGGAGGCAGGGCCGTCGAGAAGACGAACCCCCGGGCGGCATTCAGCAGGTGCTCCCGGAGGAGAGCCGGGCCGCAGACGAAGGCCCCGAAGCTGCCCAGGGCCTTGCCCAGGGTGCCCAGCAGGAGGGGTACGCGGCCGTGGACGCCCTGGTGCTCGGCCAGGCCGGCCCCTGTGGGGCCGAGCAGCCCCGTGGCGTGGGCCTCGTCCGCCAGGAGCAGGGCCTGGTGGCGGCCGCAGAGCCCGAGCAGGCCGGGGAGGTCCGCGGCATCCCCGTCCATGCTGAAAACCGAATCGGTCGCCACGAGGGCGAGGGCGCCGGAGGGGCTGGCGCGGCGCCAGGCCGCGAGCCGCTGGCCGAGGTCGTCCAGGTCCAGGTGCCGGAACACGTGGATCGAAGCCCCCCCCGCCTTGGCCATGCGGCATCCATCCACCAGGGAGGCATGGTTGAGGGCATCCGAGAACACCGCATCCCCGGGCCCCAGGAGGGCCGGGATCAGGGTGGCGTTGGCCTGGAATCCCGTGTTGAACAGCAGGCAGGCTTCCGTGCCCTTCCAGGCGGCCAGGGCGGCTTCCAGCTGGTCGTGGAGGGGCGTCGTTCCCCGGAGCAGGCGGGCCGCTCCGGCGCCTGCGCCGTGGGCGCGGGCCGCAGCCGCCGCAGCCTCGGCCAGGCGGGGATCCTGCCGGAGCCCGAGGTAGTCGTTGGAACAGAAATCCAGGCCATCGGGGGGGTGGATGGCCCGGTCCCGCCCCAGGGCGCGCCGGCGGGCTGCGGCCTCCTGGAGGCGGTCCAGCCAGGGCGGGGGGATGGGATCGTCGGATGGCATCGGCGGCCAGGGAGGGCGGAACTTCGGGGCCCGTGGGGACAGGGTACGGGAAGGGGCAATGCTAGGATTATCCGGGGCCCGGAGCCCCTCCAGGAGTGTGGCATGGAGTATCAGCAGCAGTGGCAGGGGGTTTCGGCAGGCGCACGCGACCGGGCCGGCTTCATCCGCAGCGTCTACCTCTGGCTCATGGGCGGCATGGCCATTGCTGCCCTGGGCGCCCTGACCTCGCCCCTGGTTGCCCGGGCCCTGGTGCCCGTGGCGGGCAGCTTCTTCGGGTGGCTGCTGTTCGGCATCCAGTTCGGGACCCTGATGTTCGCCTCCCGCGTCCGCCGCCGTCAGCCCCTCAACCGCCTGGCCTTCGCCCTCTTCACCTATGTGTCCGGCGTCATCGGGGGCATCGTGGCCCTGGTGGTGGCCCAGGGCGCCGGGTTCGGCCCCGTGATCGCCGCCTTCGGCCTGACGGGCGTGGCCTTCCTCACCCTCTCTGCGACCGCATTCGTCTCCAAGAAGGACTTCAGCTTCCTCCGGAACTTCGTCATCGTCGGCATCGCCGTGATGTTCTTCGGGGGGATCGCGGCAGCCCTCTTCCACCTGGAGACCTTCGGGCTGGTGGTCTCGGGCGTGGCCGTGATCGCCTGCTCGGCCAAGCTGCTGTGGGACACCTCCGCCATGCTCCGGACAGACGACTTCAGCGACCCGGCCGGCTTCGCCCTGGCGCTTTTCGTGAGCCTCTTCAATATCCTCATCGCCCTCATGAACCTGCTGGGCGGCCGCCGCCGCTAGCCCTCCGACCAAGGACCGCCATGCTCCGTGCCTCGCTGATCTCCCTCGCCACCCTCGGGCTCCTGGCCCAGCCCCCCGCCCCTGCGGCCAAGCCCGCGTCCCAGCCCGGGCCCGCCGCCCCTCCGGCCGCCAAGCCCAATCCGGAGGACCAGGTGCTGGCCCGCGTGGGCGGCGAGCCGATCACCCAGGCGGATTTCATGGCTGCCTTCAGCATGCTCCCCGCCCAGCAGCGGATGCAGCTCCTCATGATCAAGGGCGGGAAGGAGGAGTTCGTCCGGCGCCTGGCGGAGAGCAAGCTCCTCGCCGTGAAGGCGAAGTCCATGGGCCTGGACAAGACCCCGGAGTTCCAGCGGGCCCTCGCCCGCACCCAGGATGAGCTGCTGGCCAGGGCCTACCTCGACAAGGAGGGAGAGTCCCTCCAGAAGCAGCTCGTCGTGACGGATGCCGACGTCAAGACCTACTACGACACCCACCTGGCCCAGTTCAAGCAGCCTGCCCTGGTGAGCGTCCGCCACATCCTCGTGGCCGTGAAGCACAATCCCCAGGACAAGGCCGGCTTCACGGAGGTGGAGGCCAGGAAGCGCATCGCCATGCTCCAGGCGGACCTTAAGAAGGGCGCCAAGTTCTCGGACCTGGCCAAGAAGTACAGCGACGACCCGGGCAGCAAGGACAACGGGGGCCTCTACGCAGACGTGGACCCCTCCAATTGGGATCCCGCCTTCGCCAAGGCCGCCGAGTCCCAGCCCCTCGGCAAGGTGGGCGCGCCGGTAAGGAGCCAGTACGGCTACCACCTCATCAAGGTCGAGGCCCGCAAGCCGGCCCGGACCATCCCCTTCGAGGAGGCCAAGGCCCAGGCCCGCGAAATGGCGCAGCGGGCGAAGCAGGAGCAGGTGTGGGATCAGCTCATGGCCCGCCTGGAGAAGGAGATCCCCTTCGAGATCCTCGACCAGACGCCGGCTCCCGCCCCCGCGCCTTCCCCCAAGCCTGCCCCGGCCCCCGCCAAGGCGCCCGGCCAGGGGGGTGCCCATTGAAGCGGCTTCTCCTGCTGTCCTGCCTGCCGGCCCTCCTGGCCGCGGCTCCGCCCCAGGTGCTCGACGAGATCCTGGTCGTGGTGAACAACCACATCATCACCAAGCACACCTTCGACCAGGCGGTGGAACAGCAGAACGCGGCCCTCTACCGGAAGTACTCGGGCCGGGAACTGGACGCCAAGCTCAAGGACGCCCGGGAGAAGACCCTCCAGGGGATGATTGACGCCTACCTCCTGGAGGACAAGGCGCAGGAACTCGGTTCGCCCGTCACGGATGCCTACGTGCGGGCCAACATTGACCAGATCGAGAAGGAGAACAACTTCGCATCGGATGCGGATCTCGAGCGGGCCATCCGGGCCAGCCTCGGCATCAGCCTGAAGGAGTTCATGCACCGCCAGAAGGAGCAGGCCACCGAGCAGTTCGTCCTCCAGCGCGAGGTCTACTCCAAGGTGGCCGTGGAGGACAACGAACTGCGGGCCTACTACCAGGACCACAAGGACGAGTACCGCCTGCCGACCCGTTTCCGCATCCGGGAACTGGTGCTGGCCAAGGGCTCCACGCCGGAGGACCTGGCCGCGGCGAAGGCGAAGGTGGCCCAGATCCAGGCGGAGCTCAAGGCCGGCAAGCCCTTCGTGGACCTGGTGAAGGCCTACTCCACGAGCCCCAGCAAGGACACCGGCGGGGACCTCGGCTGGCTCAACAAGGGCCTGCTGCGCCCCAACCTCGAGGACGCGGCCCTGAGCCTGAAGCCGGGGGAGGTATCCGCCCCCCTCGAGACGGACAAGGACATCTACCTCATCCAGCTGATCGCGAAGGAGGATGCCCCGGTCAAGGATTTCGCGGAAGTGCGGGACCAGATCCTGAAGAAGCTCCAGGCACCCAAGGCCGAGAATGCCGTCGAGCAGTACCTGGCGGACCTCCGGAAGCGGGCCAACATCCGCTACATGGTGCCCAAGGACCAGATCCTGAAGGGCTGACCGTGCGGCTGGACGCCTACCTCAAGAAGAGTCTCCTCATCAAGCGGCGGGAGCTGGCCAACCAGCTCTGCGACGAGGGGATGGTCCGGGTGAACGGCACGCCCCGCCGCGCCAGCCACGAGGTGAAGCCCCAGGACGAGCTGGAGTTCCCCCTCTACAACCGGATTCTCAAGGTCCGGGTGCTGGCCCTTCCCGAGGGCAATGTGCGAAAGGCGGACCAGTGGGCCCTCTTCGAGGTGCTGGAGGACCGGAAACTGCCCGCCGAGCTGGCCTACGGCGACGACGACCCGTTCACGCCGCCGCCGAAGCCGCCCCGTTTCCATTGAGCTGTTGACATCCACTGTCGTCTCCGGCGGAGCAATCTGGAGGCGCCCCAGGAGGCCCCATGTCCGATCCCGCTCCGGTGAACCGTCTCAAGGAGGGGGACACCTTCACGGGCGTCCTGCTGGCCCAGGAGGCGGCCTACAAGACCAGCAGCCGGGGCAGCGAGTACCTCGAGCTGAAGCTGGCCGATGCCACCGGCGACCTGAAGGCCTTCCTGTGGGACATCCGGGCCGTGGAAGGGGATCTCGAGGCCGTCCAGCCGGACGTCTTCCTGTGGGCCAAGGGCACCGTGACCGCCTACAACGGCCGCCTCCAGCTCCGGCTCGACAAGGTCCGGGTGGTTCCGGATGAGGAGGCCGGGGATCTCGGCCGCTTCTTCCCGGTGAGTGCCCGTCCCGTCGCGGACATGCTCGCCGAGCTGGACCGGGCCGTCGCCTCCGTCCAGGACCCCTGGATCCGGGCCCTCCTGGAGGGCCTGTTCCAGCGGGACGAGGCGCTCCGGGCAGCCTTCGCCCGGGCCCCGGCGGCCAAGTCCATGCATCACGTCTACCTGGGGGGGCTGCTGGAACATTCCCTCTCGGTGCTGGGCATGGCGGACCTGGCCTGCGGCCACTACCCGGGCCTGAACCGCGACCTGGTGGTGGCCGGCGTGCTGCTCCACGACGTGGGGAAGACCGCGGAGCTGAGCTACCAGCGGAGTTTCGGCTACACCGACGCAGGCAACCTGCTGGGCCACATCTCCCTGGAGGCCGGATGGATCCAGCGGGAGGTGGGCAGGATCCCCGGTTTCCCCGAGCCCCTGCAACTGCAGATCCTGCACATTGTCCTCAGCCATCACGGCCGCCTGGAATACGGCTCCCCCGTCCTGCCGAAGACGCCGGAAGCCCTCCTGGTCCATCACCTGGACGACCTGGACGGCAAGCTGGAAGTGATGTTCCGGGCCATCCGCCAGGGAGGGGGGGCCTGGAGCCCCTTCAACCGGGCCCTGGAGCGGATCATCTACCTCGAGCGATGGACCGAGACGGGATCTGACCGGAAACGGGCGCCCGGCGAGGAAAATGTCCAATAATGGACACGTCCTTGTGCCTCAAGGCAGGATCGGCTGGGCAGAAGCGGGGGGCAAGTGGTGCAGTTCCAGGGCATGTCTCGCCCAATGGCGGGTAGAAAATTCCTGGCACGCCTCTCGCTCAAGGTCTGCCACCCCGCCGAGGTGGATCATGAAACTCTCCCGCAAGGCCAAGCGCTATGACGAGGCGATCCTCCCCGGCGAGTTCCAGGGCTACGAGGTCTTTCGGGAGTCCGAGACCGAACTGGACGGCACGCTGGAGGGCTTCCTGCGGCGGAGCGGGGGCGGGGTGCAGCTCGGCCAGGTGGTCCTGGAGGTCCACGCCCCGAAGAAGCTGAGCTTCGCCAAGCTCCGGACCAAGGCGGAACAGCTGGCGACCCAGATCAACTACCTCAAGGAGCGCCTGGAGATCGTGGACCACGACCGGCGCGGCATGTACATCCAGATGCGCAGCCTGCCCCCCTACAAGGACGACACCCAGATCCAGTTCAACGAGATCAGCCTGGGGCGCAACAAGATCGTGGTGAAGCGCATCGCCTTCTACCGCAAGGAGGAGGTCAAGCAGCAGGTGCCCCTCCAGCTCTCGGAGCAGGAACTCCAGCGGCTCCTGTCCGATATTCGACAGGCCATTGCCTAGGGCGGATCCGGCACCGGGCCCCTACATCATCGTCAGCCAGCTCCCGGTCTCCGCCCCCCGCACGGGGCCTTCCGGCAGGTCGCTCTCCTTGAACAGGAAGTGGCTGCTGTTCCAGCTGCCGCAGGTCTCGCAGCGGTCCACGTAGTCCTGGGTCCGGTGCCCGCAGACGGAGCATTCGAAACGGAGCTTCAGCACGCCAAGATTGCGCAGGAGCTGCCGGTACTCGTTGAGGGCGGCGTCGGAGCGGCCACGGCGGCTGTGGATCTTGGCCATGAAGAAGAAGAGGATGGGGCTGTAGACCACCTGGCTCCGCACCTCCTGGAAAAGATCCAGGGCCTCGTCGAGGATCTCCAGCCGGTAGAGCATCTTGCCCAGGAAGAACTTGGCGGTGGTGGCGTGCTTGGAGGTGGCGGCGACCCGCCGCATGAGGGAGAGTCCGTCCTCGGGGCGGCCGGACTGGATGAAATAGTCCTCGATCTCCTGGAGGAAGGTGCCTTCGCCGGTCCGGCGGAAGCCCTCCAGCCAGATCTCCAGGCCCTGGGCCTCCTGGTCCTGGAGCACCATGCAGCGGCCCAGGGCGAGGTAGGCCGGCACGAAATCCGGATCCTCCTTGAGCACCTGCTGGAAGGCCTGGGCGGCCTCCTTGAACTGGTCGGCCTCCACCTTGAGCATGCCCACCTGGTAGCCCAGGGCGGCCCCCTGGGCCCGCTCGCCCTGGGTCAGCTCCACGGCGAAGAGGCTCTGGAGCTTCTTGTGGGCCTCCAGGGCGGCCTCCCAGTTCTGGGCTTCCACGTGGAGGGTGCGCAGGCGGCGCCAGGCCCGCAGGGCCTTCTTGGGGTGCTCGGAGGCCAGCTTGGTCAGCAGGGCGGCCGCGGCCTCGGCGTGGCGGGTGGCCATGAGCGCCTCGGCCAGCTGGTAGTGGGCCTCGACCTGTTCGGGCGCGTCGAGGCAGAGGGCCTCGTAGTGCTTCACGGCGCCTTCGGCATCCCCGATCTTGAGCAGGACCTCGCCGAGCAGGAGGCGGGCCGGGAGGTGGTCCTTGCGCTGCTCGAGGATGCCGTCGAGCACCTCCTTGGCCTCCCGGTTCAGCCCGTGGGCCACCAGGTCCCTCGCGTCCTGGACGCGCTCCGAGATCCGCTTCACCAGCCGGGAATCCGCGGAGGCGTTCAGCCCCTTGACGAGCCGGACCGCCTCCGTGATCCCGGTGTAGAGCACATTGAGGAAGAAGCCCAGCAGGAAGGTCAGGAGGATCAGGCTCTGCAGCTTGATGTGCGTGCCGAACACCAGCACTTCATGGATCAGCAGCTCGTGGTTCTCGAGGTACAGGTTCCCGAGCACGGCCAGCACGAAGGCCATGAGCACGAAGAAGAACACGTGGACGAGACGCATGGGCGGTCCTCAGAGGCTGGGCCTAGCATGACACAGAGCGGGCGGGGGCGGCCCCGCGGGGCTCAGGCGCGGCCGGCCTGGTCCGCCCAGGCCTTGGCGGCCTTCAGGTCCTCCCAGACCGCCCGCCGCACTTCCGGGGTGTACTGGCGCAGGACGTAGGCCGGATGGAAGGTGGGCATCACCGGGATGCGGGTCCCGGCCACCTCCAGCTGGCGCCACTGGCCGCGGGCGCGGGTGATGCCCTCGCCGATGCCGAGGAGTTCCCGCAGCGGCGTGGCGCCGAGGGTAACGAGGACCGCGGGCTGGACGAGCTCGATCTGGCGGCGGAGGTAGCCCAGGCAGGCCCGGGCCTCCTCGGGGGCGGGGGTGCGGTTGTCGGGGGGCCTGCACTTCACGACGTTCGCGATGTAGACCTGCTCCCGCGCGAGGCCGATGGCCCCCAGCATCCTTTCCAGCAGTTCCCCGGCCTTCCCCACGAAAGGGCGGCCCTGGAGATCCTCGTCCCGGCCCGGGCCCTCCCCCACGAACATCAGGCGGGCCGCCGGATCGCCCTCCCCGAAGACGAACCGGATCCGCCCGGGCCCCAGGGGGCAGCGGAGGCACCCCTGGATGGCACGCTCCAGGTCGGCCAGGGAGGCGGCGGCGGCCACCGCCGGTTCGGGGGGGCAGGCCGCCGGGTCCGCCGGGGCTGCGTAGGGCGCCGCCAGTCGGGCGGGGCGCACGGCAGCCCCCCCCGCCGCAGGGGGGGCTGCCGCGGCGGCAGGCGGCGCGGGCGTCCGGATCAGGCCCATCAGGCCCAGATCCTGGAGGGCGTCCCGCCAGGCTTCGAGGGGGGCTCCATGCATGGGTTCCAGCCTAGCGCGGAACCTCCGCCCACCTTCGGGCATCCTAGAGGTGGAGCCGAGGATGGAGGAACGCCCCCAGCAGACGCCTTTCGGTGATATGGAGGCCTTCCATGGCGCCTTCGCGGAGCTCTACCCGCGCCTGGTGAGCTACGCTCGCCGCTATGGCGCCTCCTTCGCGGAGGACATCGCCCAGGAGGCCTTCGTTATCCTCATGCAGCGGGAGGAGCCCGTGGAACATCCCACGGCCTTCCTGTACGGCACGGTCCGCACCCTGGCCCTCACGGAGCGCCGTCCCATGAAGAACCAGAATCTCAGCCTGGAGTCCGTCAGCGAACCCGGCCTCGGGGGCGGGGCCGACGACGAGGTCCTGAGCCAGGAGGTGCGGGAGCGCATGCGGCTGCTCGCCCCCACCTTCCGGGAGGCGCTGTGGCTTTTCGTGGTGGAGGGGCTCTCCATCCGCGAGATCGCCGATATCCTGGGAATTCCCGAAGCCACTGTGAAAACCCGCATCCACCGGGCCAAGGCCCAGCTCAGAGATCAGCTCAATCCCAACGGAGGCGTGCATGTCCTGGCCTGATCCCGCCCGGCGCTTCGAACCCGCTGAAGATGTCCAGCTGCGTGCTGAGCTCCGGGAACTCCTTGGCCTGGGCGCCCCGCTGCCCCAGGCGGCGGCCCCGGTCACCGAGGAACTGACCCGGCTTGCGGAGGACCTCCGTCGCGAGGCGCTCCGGCGGCGCCGTACCGAGCGTCACCGGCCCTCCTGGGGCCTGGTGGCCGCCGCGGCCCTGCCCCTGCTGGCGGCCCTGGCGGGCCTGGGCACCTGGGGGGTCCAGCAGAAGCACAGGGCCGATGCCATGGCCGGCCAGGTCCATCAGCGCGATGTGGAGATGGCCAGCATGGCGGCCACCCATGCCACGGAACTGGCCCGGGAGCGCAAGGCGCGGGAGGATGCCCAGGAGCAGCTCGAACTGGTGGCCCGGGTCCTGCCCCGCAAGTCCCTTCCCTATCTGGTCATTCCCGTGAACAAGCCGGTGCGCCTCCAGGGAGAGGACTACCAGCGGGTCAAGGAGACCCCCGCCCAGTAGCTGTCCGGACGGCATGATCCTGGCATAGTCGAAGGCAAGGTGTGCCCATGGAAAGCCAGTCCCTGCTGCTCCTCATCCTCCTGCTCGCGGCCCTTTCCGCGATCTTCGCGGGGGTGTCGGTCCTCAGCAACAGCCGGCCCCCCGATCCCCGCCTGAACCAGGTTGCCGGGGACCTGGACGATATCAAGAACCTCCTGGGGCAGCTCCAGAAGGCCGTGCTCCAGACCGAGCGGAAGCTGGAGAAGGAGATCCAGGCCGGCCGGACCGAGACCCGGGAGGTGATCGAGCGCCTCGCCGAGCAGCTCGACAAGCGTCTGAAGGATCTGGCGTAGCCGCCGTGCGCGGCGGCGCGGCGCCCCAGGGAGCCTACCTAGCCCGCCTGGCTGTGGTTGGCCGGCGTCCAGCCGCGCTCGTTGAGGAGCTTCACACCCTGGATGCGGGTGAGGCGGAAGGCCATCTCCTCCTGGTGGAGATGGCAGAAGGCGACCAGATGGTCCTCCTGGATGGTCCGGGGGGAGACCCGCCGCAGCTGGGTCCGATGGGCGGCCGGGGGCAGGTAGGTCAACTCGACCATGAGCGTGTGGCCCGCCGCGTACTCGAGGATCCGCTGCACCTCCTCGGCCAGCTGGTCCTCCCCGCCGAGGTGGAGCATGGGGATCCGCCGCTGGACCTCCTGGAACAGGGCCGGGTCCTCGTCGTGGAGCCGCTGGAGCGCGGCCCGCACCATCTGCTGCACCGGCTCCAGGTGGTGGTTCATGCCCTTCTCGTCCACGAAGGCCAGGGCCGCCATGGCCCACAGGTAGAGCTTCTCGTCCCCGTCCAGGCTCAGGGCCAGGAAGCGGCCCGGCTTGGGCAGGTACCCGGCCTGCTTGAGCAGGGCGTGGGCATTGCCGTCCCCGCCCACCTCCAGGACCGTGGCCGAGAGGGGGGCGAGCTTCAGGGGGGCCAGCTCCGGGCGGACCCTCAGCTCTTCGGCCAGCTGGGGGTTCCGGGCCCGCAGGAGGCGCACGCCCTGGTGGACCTCCACCTCTCCGACCCGCCGGGCCAGATCCTCGATGAGCTGGACCAGAGGCTGGGGCAGGGTTGCGGCCGGGGCACCGAGCCGGCGCGAGAGGTCCTCAAGGGGCACGCCCGCCTCCAGGGCACGGACCAGGGTGGCATGGCTCACCCGGAAGGTGCCCATGGCGTCGAGGGACTCCGCGTCCGCGAGCTGGGCGAGCAGGAGGAGGCGGTGGGGGTTCTGGAGCAGGGGCGTGAGCAGCTCGAGGGTGGGCTGGGGGATGAGGGGCAGGTCCAGGTCCATGGGCTGCCAGTGGGGGGCCGTCCCCTTCAGGTCGCGCAGCAGGTACTCCTGGGCCAGGGCCTCCCCGTGGTCGCTCAGGGCCAGATGGGCCCGGGACTCGTCGCAGAGGATGAGCCCCATCCGCTCCAGGAAGGGCAGGAAGACCGAGCGGGTCCTGGCTTCGTCCAGAGGGTGGAGCGTCTTCAGGAAGTCCAGGAAGGGCCCCGCGGCCAGGGTCTGTCCCCGGCGCTCCAGGAGGTGCTGCATGAGGAAGCGGCGATCCTCTGCCGGCGGCATGCCCCAGGCCTTGAGATCGTGCTCCAGGAGGCTGGCGAAGGCCCGCTCGGCCACCCACCGTGGGGGATGGCTCAGCACGGCCTGGAGGAGGGTCTCCATGCGCCCCTCCCGGCTCCACAGGAGGCCCAGCCGATGCAGGAGGGTGAAGAGCAGGGTGGCATCCTGCTCCTCCTGGAGCATGGCGTTGCGGACGAGCAGCTGGGAGAGATCCTTCTTGGCGGGAAGCCCGCCCTTGAGGACCCGGATACCCGGGACGCAGCGCAGCAGGACGCTGGTCAGGGCGAGGGAGAAGCGGTAGGGCCTGGCCGGAAGGAGGCGGATGTCCTCGGGGGCCTGGAAGCTGAGGGCCCCGGCGTCGAAGTCCTCCAGGGCGTCCGCCACCCGTTCGGGGATGGCCCAGCCGTCTCCCTCCGGCAGCAGGAAGCCCAGCTGGGAGAGGGCCGCCAGGAGCTCCGGGCGGGGCAGGTCGCCTTCCGAGACGAACCGCTTGAGGGCCACGAGCGCCTCGCTGTCCAGGTCCGCCAGGGCATCCGCCAGGCGGTGATGGTCCTCCAGGTGGAACACCATGGTCTTGAGGAGGCGCTTCCGCCCCTCGGGGCCCTCCTCCCAGCGGATGGGGATCGGAAGGCGCCGGCGTTCGCAGATGACCTGGAGCTGCTCGTCCGAACAGTTGGAGAGGAGCTGGTAGTGCGGAAGCGGCATGGGCACCCGGGCACAGAGGATCTATCAGTGTCCCACGGAACGGCCCGGGTCTCACGCGAAAAAAGCGCCCGGCCAGGGGCCGGGCGCAGAAGCGGGCGGGGCGGGGGCCTACTGGGCCGCGAGGGTCCCCACGGTCACGGTGATGGGGCTGATGGCGTTGCCGGTCTTGACGGTGCCGTCC
>DAIDKC010000221.1 GCA_027451045.1 Holophagaceae bacterium
CGAAGTGGCAACGGGGCGGCACGCCGTCGAGTTCGTGAAGCCCTCCGCCCTGCTCCAGATCCTCGGGGACCCCCACCTCTCCGAGCTGGCCCGCGAGGGGGACACCGCCCTGGCGCGCGCCCTGGAACGGCTCTAGATGGCCCCCCCGTCCCCGAGCCGATCCCTGCTGGGCCTCGCCGGCTGGTTCCTCCTGACCTTCGCGGCGGGTGCCGCGGGCGCAGCGGCCTCGGTCCAGGCCGCGGCCTTCTACGGACAGCTCGTGCAACCGGCCTGGGCTCCGCCGGCCTGGCTCTTCGGCCCGGTCTGGACCGTGCTCTACCTGCTCATGGCCCTGGCCGCCTGGCGGGTGTGGCGGGCCCGGGGCTTCCGGAGGGCCGCCCCCGCCCTCGCCCTCTTCCTCGCCCAGCTCGTCCTCAACGCGCTCTGGTCCTGGCTCTTCTTCGCCTGGCACCTGGGCCGCGCCGCGTCCCTGGAGATCCTCGGGCTCGAGGCCCTGCTCCTCGGGACGGTCCTGGCCTTCGGCCGCATCCAGCGCCTGGCGGCGATCCTCCTCCTGCCCTACCTGGCCTGGGTGACCTTCTCCTCGGCCCTCTGCCTCGCCATCGTGAGGCTGAACCCCGGCAGGTTCAGGTGAGGGCTATGCTGGATCCATGACGCACCAGCCCTTTACCGGACCCCGCCCCCGAGGCGCACGGCCATGAGGCTGGCACCGGAGCGCGCCGAGCCTGTCCCGGGCCTGGAGCCCCCTGCACCCGGCACCGCCGTGCCCGTGGCGGAGGGGGTGCGCTGGATCCGCATGCCTCTGCCCTTCGCCCTGAACCACGTCAACCTGTGGCTGATCGAGGACGGCCCCGGCTGGACCCTCGTGGACACGGGCTACGGCCTGCCCGCGTCCCTGGACCACTGGGATCGCCTGCTCGCGGACCTGGAGGGCCCGGTCACGCGCATCCTCGTCACCCACGGCCACCCGGACCACGTGGGCCTGGCCGCCTGGCTGCAGGCGCGCACCGGCGCCCCCATCCACATGACCCTGGGCGAGTACTTCGGGGCCCAGTTCTTCTGGCGGGGCCTGGAGCGGGGCTGGAAGGAGGAGGCCCTGGAGCATTTCCGCCGCCACGGCCTGGGCGAGGAAGCCCTGGAGGCCCTGCGGACCAGCCCCGACACCTACCGGGCGGGCGTGCCCGACCTGCCCCGCACCTTCGAGCGCCTGGTGGAGGGAGATTCGCTGGGCCTCGGCGGCCGGACCTGGACGGTGCGGGTGGGGCACGGCCACAGCTCCGAGCACGCCTCGTTCCTCTGCGAAGCGGCGGGAATCCTCATCTCCGGGGACATGGTGCTGCCCAGCATCACCACCAACATCAGCGTGTCGGCCCTGGCCCCCGGCGAGGATGCCCTGGCGCGCTACCTGGCCTCCCTGCGGCGCCTGCGCGACCTGCCGGAAGACCTGCTGGTGCTCCCCTCCCATGGCCGCCCGTTCCGGGGCCTCCAGGCCCGCCTGGACGCCCTGGAGGCCCATCACGCCGAACGGCTGCGGCTTCTGGAAGCGGCCTGCCGGGAACCCCGGAGCGCGGCGGACATCCTGGAGGCCCTTTTCGGCCGGGCCCTGGACAGTCACCAGATGGTCTTCGCCATGGGTGAGGCCATCGCCCACCTCAATCACCTGGAACGCCAGGGCCGGCTGCGCCAGACCCTCCAGGAGGACGGCATCCTGCGCTTCCAGGCCGCTCCAGGAAGAAGCGCCCCATGAGCCGCGTCACACGCCCCCGCATCCCCAGGGCCAGCTGGACTGCCATCGGCGCCGGCATGGGCCTCGCGGTGGGCGCCGGATTCCACCATCCCGGTTCCGGCCTCGCCCTCGGTGCCGCCTTCGGCACCCTGATCGCCATGCTGGCGCGCCTGTGATGACAAGCCCGAAGGCTCTCGTCGCGGCATGGGTGGAAGCCTTCAACCGGAAGGACGCGGACGCCCTGGCGGCGATGTACGCGGAGGACGCCGTGAACCATCAGGTGGCCGAGGCGCCGGTCACGGGCCGCGCAGCCATCCGCCGCATGTTCGCCGACGGATTCGCCGGGGCGGAGATGATCTGCCTCGTGGAGAACCTCTTCGAGGACGGCGAATGGGCCATCCTGGAATGGCGTGATCCCCTGGGCCTGAGGGGCTGCGGCTTCTTCCACGTCGTGGGGGGGCGCATCGTCTCCCAGCGCGGCTACTGGGACAAGCTCTCCTTCCTGCGCCAGCACGGGCTGCCCCTGCCGACGGAACCTTGAAGCCGCCCGGCCCTCGACCGATCCTTCCCGGAAGACCCCAGGAGTCCGCCATGCGACCTGCATGCCTGTTTGCAGCCCTTCTGCTCGGCGCCATCGCCCTGGCCCACCTGGCCCGACTGATGGGCCATGTGGCCGTCACCATCGGAGGCAGGGTCGTGCCGCTCTGGATGAGCGGCGCGGCCTTCCTCGTCTGCGGCGCCCTGGCCCTGGCCCTGGC
>DAIDKC010000222.1 GCA_027451045.1 Holophagaceae bacterium
GTAGTTGCCGGGCAGGCTCTCGATGTTGCCGTCGAAGATCAGGCCCACGAGATCGCCCTTCTCGTCCACCACGGGCGAACCCGAATTGCCTCCGATGATGTCGGCGGAACACACGAAGTCGAGGGGCGTGGAGGGATCCAGGTCCTTGCGGTGATCCACCCAGCGCTGGGGCAGCTCCCAGGCCCCGTGGTGGGCCTTGGCCGCATTTCCACCCCACCCGTCGTAGCGGTCGAAGAGACCGCCGAAGGTGGTGAAGGGCTGGATGAGGGTCCCGTTGGCGGGGTAGCCCTCCACGGGGCCGAAGGCCAGGCGCAGGGTGAAGGTGGCATCCGGATAGGTGGAGGTGCCGTAGAGGGCGAAGCGGGCCCGGGCGATGCGTGCGGCCTGGTCGCTGATGATGGAGGCGACCTGGTCGTCCATCCGCTTCCGGAGCTTCCGGCCGATGGGATCGAGCTTGCGGGCCAGGAGGATCATCGGATCGGTGCTGGCATCAATGGCCTTCAGCCCGCCCTCCATCAGGGCCTTGCGGACGGCGGGATCCGCCAGCTTCGAGCCCTCCACGGCAGCCTTCGCCACCGCTTCGGGGGACTTGCCGCCCAGGAGGGCCTTCACGGTGGGATCCTGGGCCCCCAGTTCCTGGCGGGCCTCGGTGAGCCCGCGGGTGAACATGAAGGTCTCGAGCTCGGGGTAGTAGGGCGACGGGATGGAAAGCCGCATGCGGATGTTCTTCAGGTTGGCGTCGCTGAACTCGGGCAGCCGCTGGGCGCTGGGCTTGGTCTCCTCCTCGGCCATGCGGACCAGGGTGAGGGCATAGCCCAGGAGCGTGGAGTGGACGGTCCCGCCATACATCTCCTGCTTGAGCAGCGGCTTCTCGTGGGAGAGGGCCTGGGCGATGCGGTCCCAGCTCCGCCCCGCCTCGGCCTCGAGCTTGGGATCCTTGGCCACCTTGGCCCGGAGCTCCTTCTCGGCGGCGGCGATGCGCGCCATGGCGGCCTTGTCGTCCAGCCCGGACTTGTACCCCTGGAGGGCCTTGAGGCTGTTCTCGATGAAGAAGATCTGGGCATTCACCTCCCGGGCGGCCTCGGCAGAACGGGTGGCATAGGTCTCCAGGTCCTTGTGCAGCGTGGCCAGCAGGGCGAGGCGCATGGGAATGGCGGTGCGGCCCTCGAACTCCATCTGGGCCAGGGTCTCCTGGCGGGAGGTGCGGCCGGGATGGCCCGCCACCAGGGCCAGCTCACCAGCCTTGATCCCGGTGGTCGTCCAGTGGAGGAAGTTCTTGGGGTGGTAGGGCTTCCCGTTCTCGTAGACCCGGAAGATGGAGAAGTCCATGTCGTGGCGCGGGTAGGTGAAGTTGTCGTACTTCCCGCCGAAGAAGGCGATCTGCTCCTCGGGGGCGAACACCAGGCGCACGTCCGTGTGCTTCCGGTAGCTGTAGATCCAGTGCTGACCGCCCTGGTAGAGGCTCACGGACTCGCACATCAGGCCGGACTTCTGCTGCATCTCGTCCTTGATCTTCTCGATCTCGGCCTGGCGGGCCTTCATGGCCTGGGCGTCGGTCATCCCGGGCCTCACGGCGCGGTTCACCCGGTCCGTGACGTTGTCCATGGCCTCGAGGGTGAGCACCTCGAGGCCCGGAACCTTGATCTCCTGGGCCTGGGTGGGCGCGTAGAAGCCCGTGGTCACGTAGTCGTGCGCCTTGTCGCTCACCCGCTGGATCCATTCCCGGCCCACATGGTGGTTGGTGAGCACCAGGCCGTCCGCACTCACGAAGGAACCGGATCCGCCGGGGAAGCGGAGGGCGGACAAGCGCAGGTGGTCCAGCCAGGCCTGGTCGGGGGCCCACCCGTACTTGGCCTTGAGCTGCTTGGCCGGCACGTGGTCGAAGGTCCACATGCCCTCGTCGGCGCGCAGGGCGGTTCCGGCCAGGGCGAAGGCCAGGGCGGAGAGGGCAAGGGCACGGAAGGGGGATCGCATGGCTGCTCCGGGAAGGAAGCAGCCATCGTATCACGAGGAACAAGCGGAGAGGCCCGGAGGCCTCCCCGGACGCCCTCAGAAGGCCAGCTTCACGTGCAGCGCGAGGGTGCGCGGCGGGATCACATGGGTCCCGCCGAAGGTGCTGAGGAAGTTGTAGAGGCCCTTCTCGTTGGTGGCGTTCAGCAGATCGAGGCCCACGGATACCTTCCGACGCCCGGCCAGGTCCCAGGTCTGGCCCGCGTTGAGGTCCAGCACGGTGCGCGACTTGACCCGATAGTTGAGTCCCACCAGGCTGTCCCACTCGGTGCGGACGTAGGGGATGCCGAAGGCGTAGTCGGGATTCCCGAGCACGGTGTTCGGATTGCCGGCCTCCAGCCCCGAGTCGTAGCGTCCCACGGCCTGGGCGAAGAAGCCGCCCTGCTCGTAGCGCAGGCCCAGTTGCGCCGTGAGCTTCTGGTCGTGGTCGATGAGGTAGGGCGTTCCAGCGGGCCCATTGACGAGAGGATTAGCCGAGGACAGGCCGCCGACGGTGGGGCTGTAGAAGAGGGTCCGGGCGGTGCCGGCGCTGAGGTAGCCGGACCAGCCGTGGATGGTCACGGTGTCCACCCGCAGGTCCATGCCGTGGAACCGCCCCTTCC
>DAIDKC010000223.1 GCA_027451045.1 Holophagaceae bacterium
GCCGATGGGGTGCCCCAGGGCGACGGCGCCGCCGTGGACGTTCACCCGCTCGGGGGACAGCTTCAGCTCATGGAGGGTGGCCACCAGCTGGACGGCGAACGCCTCGTTGATCTCCCAGAGATCCACGTCGGCGGTGGACCAGCCCACCTTCGCCAGGAGCTTGCGGATGGCCTCCACCGGCGCCATCAGCACCCACTCGGGGTCCAGACCGGCAGTGGCGGTGCCGAGGATGCGCGCCTGGATCTTGAGGCCGTGCGCCTTGGCAAAGTCTTCCGTGGTGACCAGCGCGGCCGCGGCACCGTCGTTGACGCTGGGGGCGTTGCCCGCAGTCACGGTGCCGTCCTTCCTGAAGGCCGGCCGCAGCTTGGCGAGGGATTCGAGGGTGGTGTCGGGACGGGGGCCCTCGTCCTCGGTGATCCGCACGTCGCCTTTCTTCCCGGGCACGGCAATGGGCACGATCTCGGCCTGGAAGGCGCCGGACCGCATGGCCTCCACGGCCTTCCGGTGGCTGTCCACGGCCCAGGCGTCCAGCTGGTCCCGGCCCACACCATACTTCTGGGCCACCAGTTCGCCGGTGTGCCCCATGTGCTGGTCGGTCATGGCGCACCAGAGCCCGTCGAGGATCATGGCGTCCTTGGCCTCCGTGTGCCCCATGCGGGCGCCGGCCCGCAGCTTGGGCATGAGGTAGGGCGCGTTGGACATGGATTCCATGCCACCCGCGAGCACCACGTCGTGATCCCCGAGGCGCACGGCGTTGGCCGCGAGCTGGATGGCCTTGAGGCCGCTGCCGCAGACCTTGTTGATGGTGAGGGCGGAGACGCTGGAGGGCAGGCCGCCCCGGAGGGCTGCCTGGCGGGCCGGGGCCTGGCCCACGCCCGCGCTCACGACGTTCCCGAAGATGGCTTCGGTGGGGGAGAGGCCCGGCTCGGCGGCCAGGAGGGCCTTGACCACCTGGGCGGCCAGATCGGGCGCCGCCAGGGGCGCCAGGGCGCCCTGGAACTTCCCGATAGGGCTGCGAAGGGACTTGAGGATGACGGCCGTGGACATGGGAGCTCCTGTGGAGGGGGGACCTGATGCCTGGATCACGCCGAAGGCGGACGGCGCGGAGGGGACAGCGGCTCATCCAGGCTGGTCAGGTCCAGTCCTTCGAGATTCAGGGTGGGAGCCGGCGCAAGGTAGAGTTCGGGCGCCTCCTCCTGGAGATGGCGGCGGGTCCGGTCCATGAGGGCTTCGACTTCCCGCAGGAATCGTGTCCGCTCCATCCGGAGGTTCCGGAGCTGGACCTCCAGCTCCACCACCTGCTGCTGGGCTTCCCGGACCATCTCCTCGCCCTTGAAGCGCGCTTCGCGCAGGATGAGTTCCTTTTCCCGGGCGGCGCCGTCCAGCAGATCCTCGCGCGTGCGCTGGGCCTGGAGCAGGGTCTCCCGGAAGATCCGGTCCTGCTCCTGGTACTGGCGCAGGTGCTCCCGGAGGTCGAGCACCTCCTCCTTGAGCTTCTGGTTCTCAATGAGGAGTTCCTCCCACTCCGCGGCGATCTCGTGGAGGAAGGTCCGGACCTCGGATTCCTCCACGCCCCGGAAGGCCTTCTCGAATTCCCGCCGCTGGATGTCGAGGGGGGTGTACTTCATGGAGCACCTGCGAGGGCCTGCAGGAAGACTCGCTGGATGAGCTGGAGCAGCAGGACGGCAATGATGATGTCGAAGCTGAACCCTCCGATGGAGGGGACGATCAGGCGGATGGGATGGAGGATGGGGTCCGTGATGCCATGGAGCATGCGGATCCAGCGGTTCCTGGGATCTATGGGGAACCAGGAGAGCACCGCCACCGCGACGAGAAGCCAGGTCAGGAGGTCAATGGCGCGATAGGCGAGGAGGAAGAGCAGGGACATGGGCAGGATCCGTTCGACTCGATCATGATAGCGGGGAGCAGGGAGCTCCCATGCGCATCGGCATCTCCTGTTACAGCACTTTCGGCGGCTCCGGCGTGGTGGCCACCGAGGTGGGCAAGGCCCTGGCCGCCCGGGGGCACGAGGTGCACCTCCTCAGTCCCAGCGTGCCGCCGCGCCTCATGGGCTTCGAGGACCGGATCACTTTCCACGAGGTCCGGGCCAGCCCCTATCCCCTGTTCGAGGACAGCCCCTATTCCATCGCCCTCGGCTCGAAGATGGCCGATGTCGCCGATCACCATGGGCTCGAGATCCTCCATGCCCACTACGCCATTCCGCATGCCATGGCCGCCCTCCTGGCCCGCATGGCCCTTGGCGGGCGCCTCAAGGTCGTCACCACCCTCCACGGCACCGACATCACCGTGGTGGGCAGCGATCCCAGCTACCTGCCCATGGTGAAGATGGCCATCCGGGAAAGCGACGCGGTCACCGCCGTTTCCGAGTTCCTCCGCCAGGAGACTCAGCGGACGTTCCAGGTGGATCGCCCCATCGAGGTGATCGGGAACTTCGTGGCCCCCCCCCTGAACGAGCGGCCGGATTGCCGCGCCTGGCTCGCCCCCAAAGCGGCCTTCGTGCTCACCCACATCTCGAACTTCCGCCCCGTCAAGCGGGTCATGGACGTATTGAAGGTCTTCGAGCGGGTCCGGACCGGAATCCCTGCCCGCCTGGTGATGGTCGGCGATGGCCCGGATCGGCTGGAAGCCGAGGCCTATTGCCGCGACCACGGATTCGCCCATGAGGTTCGTTTCACCGGCAAGCAGTTGGATATCGGCACCGTGCTGGCCTGCTCCGACCTCTTCCTGCTCCCCAGCGCCACGGAGAGTTTCGGATTGGCCGCCCTGGAGGCCATGGGTCACGGGGTTCCCGTCATCGCCAGCCGGGTCGGGGGCCTGCCGGAGGTCGTGCGGCACGGGGAAGACGGCTTCCTGGAGGCCGTTGGAGATGTGGATGCCATGGCAAAGGATGCACTTGGTTTGCTCGGTGACGAGTCCCTGCGGATCGCCATGGGGGCCTCCGCCCGGCAGCGGGCTCTGAGCACCTTTGCCGAAGGTCCCATCGTGGACCAGTACGAGGCGCTGTACCGTCACGTACTGGGCATGGCCTGAACGGAAAGGCCGCCCCGGGGCACAGGGGCGGCCCGCCTTCCGAGGAGCGCCGCTCGGGTTGCGATGCGATCCGGGGCCTCCGCTACGCCGGAAGGCGGGGGAGGCGTAGCCCAGCCATGCTTTCCCCGGAGGGCCGATTGCAGGCGTCCAAGCAGCTTCCTTCCCTGGCCTGGTTCCCGGTCATGGCCGTGGTGGCCCTCAAGCTCCTCGTGCATCTGGCCGCCCGCGGCTCCTACGGCTACTTCCGGGACGAGCTCTACTTCCTGGACTGCGCCCGGCACCTCCAGTGGGGGTACGTGGACGACGCCCCGGGCATCGCGGTGATCTTCAAGGGTGCCCTCCTCCTGGGGGGCTCGCTCCCGGTCCTCCGGACCCTGGCGGCTCTCGGCGGCGCGGCGACGGTCCTGATGGCCGCCCTTCTGGCCCGGGAACTGGGGGGAAAGAGCTTCGCCCAGGCTTTCGCGGGCCTCTGCATCCTGGCCGCCCCCATCTTCCTGGCCATGGATGGCATCCTCTGCGTGGGGTCGTTCGAGCCCCTGTTCTGGATGGGATGCGCCCTGCTGGCCCTCCGGATCGCCCGGACCGGGGACTCCCGGCTCTGGCTGGGATTCGGCGTGGTCGGAGGCCTGGGCCTGCTCCTCAAGTACACCATGGCGCTGGCGCTGGTCTGCTTCCTGGCGGCCTTCCTGCTCACCTCCCTGCGGAGGGAGCTCCGCAAACCCGTCTTCTGGGCTGGCGCCGGAGTGGCCCTCCTCCTCTTCCTGCCGGCGCTGTTCTGGCAGGTGCGCCACCACTTCCCCCTCCTCACAGACATGGAGAACATCCGGCGCGAGGGCAAGAACGTGGTACTCGGCCCCCTGGGATTCCTGGGCCAGCAGGTCCAGCTGCTGAATCCCCTGCTCCTGCCGGTCTGGGCCACCGGCCTCGTGTCCCTCCTCCGCCGGCGGGAGACCCGCGCCGTGGGCTGGTTCTATCTGCTCATGCTGGGAGCCATGATCGCGCTTCACGGGAAGAACTACTACCTGGCGGCGGCCTATCCGGTGCTCTTCGCCGCCGGGGCCGTGGCGCTGGAACAGGGGCTCCAGCGATGGTCCTGGAGCCGCGGGAAGGCCTGGCCCAGAGGTGTCCTCGGCGGGGCGGCAGGCGGCCTGTTCCTCCTGCTCATCCCGGCGATGGTACCCCTGCTTCCGCCCCGGCGGCTGCTGGCCTACCAGCGGGCCATCCACCTCAAGCCGCAGCGGGCGGAGGTCAATCACCATGGCCCTCTGGACCAGATCCTGGGGGACCAGTTCGGGTGGCCGGAGATGGCGCAGGAGGTGGCCCGCGTCTACGCCTCGCTGCCTCCCGAGGAGCGCGCCCGGACGGGCATCTACGCCGGGAACTACGGCGAGGCGGGGGCCATCGACCAGTTCGGGCCGGCCCTGGGGCTGCCCCCCGCCATCTGCGCCCACCAGGCGGATTCCTACTGGGGGTTGCCGCCGGTGGAGCCGGTCAATCTCATCTGCCTGGGCTGTAGCCGGGAAGGGCTGGCCCCGCAGTTCGACTCTGTGACCCAGGTGGCCGTCCACCATGCGACTTGGGGGATGGCCGAGGAGAACCGCCCCATCTACCTGGCGCGGGGGCTGCACACGCCCCTGCGGGTGCTCTGGCCCCGGATCACCCACTGGAACTGAGCAGGGGCGGAAAGCGCGCCCCTCCCCGGGCAGAGCACGCGTTGTTCCGGTAGCGCGACAGGGCATGCGGATGACCCCAGTGGTCAGTTCGGGTCCGGGGACCCTGGGCAGGGCTGGCGTGACGTCAAAGCACCTCCTGGATCCACCCTCCGCCGAGAACCTCCTCCTCCCGGTAGAAGACCACGGCCTGGCCGGGCGCGGGGGCCCTCTGGGGCACCTCGAAACGCACTTCCACGCACCCATCATCCAGGGACATCACCGTGGCGGGGGCCTCGGGTCCCCGGCTGCGAAGCTTGGCCCTGCACTTCAGGGGCCCCGAGGGGGGCCCGCCGATCCAGGTCA
>DAIDKC010000224.1 GCA_027451045.1 Holophagaceae bacterium
CGCCAGGAGCGGGCGGATTCCGCCAGGCTGCTTCGAAGGGGTGGAGGCCACGGACATCGAATCTCCAGGAGGTGGGCCCCGGGGGGGCCGGCAAGGGCGGGGGCGCTGCCCCCTCCATCATATGGGACGGAGGCACCGGAAGTGCCGTCTCCGGGGATCAGCTAGCGGCCGAAACGGCCGACGAGGGTGCACTCGCCCAGGACCTTCCCCCGCAGGGCGGCAGCGACCTGCTCCCACGGAGCCCCCGGGGCGAGCGCCAGGGGCGAGGCCAGGGCGAAGAGCCTGAACCGGTAGTGGTGGGCCGGTCCGGGGGGCGGTGCAGGGCCGTTCCAGCCGAGGCGCCCCCAGCTGTTCCGGCCCTGACGGCCGCCGCCGGGGAGTTCCGGTGAACGCGGCTGGTCCCCGGCCAGGTCCCGGGTGGCCGCCGGAAGATCGTAGAGCACCCAGTGGATCCAGGTGCCCCGGGGGGCATCGGGATCCTCCACGACCAGGGCGAAGGCCCGGGTGCCGGCCGGCGGCTCGCTCCACTGGAGCGCGGGGGACTGGTCCAGGCCGTCCGCGGTGCAGACCCGGGGAATGGAGGCGCCTTCGGTGAAAGCAGGGCTCCGGAGTTCCATGCGACCCTCCTGCCGGGGATGGCGGCCCGGCGTGTGCAGGACCAGGGCGGGGAGCAGCAGCAGGGCTGAAGGGCCCATCCCGAGCCTCCGCGGCTTCAGAAGTCGAAGGTGGGCCCGCTCAGTGTGCGGGCATCGAGGATCTGGCCCTTCGGATCCAGCGTGACCATTCCCTGGGCCTGGTGGGAGGTCATCCGGTCGAGCTGCTGGAGCGCCTGGCCGCGCAGCCCCTCGCTGCCGCCTTCGGCGCTCTCGAAGAAGACGGCGCCCACCCGGTAGGTCTGGCTGGCCTCCTGGAGCAGGTGCAGTTCGCGGAGCTGGCGGTCGTCCACGGGGCTGGGGGCGTCCGTCATGAGGCAGCGGGCCTGGGCCGTCTTGGGGAAGGCGATGACTTCGCGGATGTTGTCCGCTCCGGCCAGGAGCATGACCAGCCGGTCCAGGCCCAGGGCCAGCCCCCCGTGGGGCGGGGCGCCGAAGGAGAGGGCATCCAGCAGGAAGCCGAACTTGGTCCGGGCCTCCTCCGGACCGATGCCGATGGCCCGGAACATGCGGCTCTGGGTGTCGGCATCGTGGATGCGGATGCTGCCGCCGCCCACCTCGAAACCGTTGAGCACCAGGTCGTAGGCCAGGGCGCGGCACTTCCCGGGATCGGTCTCCAGCAGGTCCAGGTCCCCGGGGTGCGGGCTGGTGAAGGGGTGGTGGCAGGCCACGAACCGCCCCGGCTCTCCGTGCTCGCCGTCGGTCCACTCCAGCAGGGGGAAGTCCACCACCCAAAGGAAAGCGAACTTCGACTCGTCGAGCATGCCGAACTGCCTGGCGAGGCGGACCCGCAGTTCGCCCAGCACGCGGCTGGTCTGCGCGTCGGCACCCACGGCGAAGACGAGGAGGCCCTCCCCCACGGCGCCCATGCGCTGGCGCAGGGCGGCCTCGTCGGCGGGCTCGAGAAATTTCTTGAAGCTGCTGGCCATGCCGTCCTTGCCCCACTTCACGTAGGGCAGGCCGCCTGCGCCGAGCTGCTTGGCTGCCTCCCCCAGCTAGTCCAGCTGCTTGCGACTGACGGCCCCTGCGGCCTCGCCGGGGAAGAACAGGCCCCGCACCCGGCGGTGGCCCTGGCTCTCGGCGGCAGCGCGGAAGAGGTTGAACCCGCTCTGGGCGAAGACGGGGGTGACGTCGCGGATCTTGAGGGGGCAGCGGAGGTCGGGCTTATCCGAGCCGTACCACTCCATGGCGTCCTTGTAGGGCAGGCGAGGGAAGGGCGCCGCGACGTCCTTCCC
The DNA here is from genome assembly GCA_027451045.1 of Holophagaceae bacterium. Classification (GTDB taxonomy): domain Bacteria; phylum Acidobacteriota; class Holophagae; order Holophagales; family Holophagaceae; genus Geothrix. Next base: position 1,889 of record DAIDKC010000224.1, read on the forward strand.
GACCACCTTCGCCAGCTTGACCATGAGGGGCTCGATGACGCCTTGGACATCCTCCGGGCGCACGAAGCTCATCTCCACGTCCACCTGGGTGAACTCGGGCTGGCGGTCGGCGCGCAGGTCCTCGTCCCGGAAGCAGCGGCAGATCTGGACGTAGCGCTCGAAGCCGCTGACCTGGAGGAGCTGCTTGAAGAGCTGGGGAGACTGGGGGAGCGCGAAGAATTCGCCGGCGTGGACGCGGCTGGGGACGAGGTAGTCCCGGGCGCCTTCGGGGGTGGACTTGGTGAGGATGGGCGTCTCGAACTCGATGAAGTCGTGCTCGCGGAAGTGGTTCCGGATGAGGTTCGCGGCCTCGCTGCGGAGCAGCATGTTCCGCTGGAGCTGGTCGCGCCGCAGGTCCAGGAATCGGTAGGTGAGGCGCAGGTCCTCGCCCACGTTCTCGTCCTCCAGCGGGAAGGGCAGCGGGGCGGCGGTGTTGAGGATCCGCAGGCCGGTGAGGCGCACCTCCACATCGCCCGTGGGCAGATTGGGATTCTTGCTCTCCCGCTCGGCCACCACGCCTTCGGCGGCCAGGACGAATTCGCTGCGCACGGCCTTGAGCTTGGCCAGAAGCTCGGGGGCGGCGGTCTCCTCGTTGGCCACCAGTTGCACCACGCCCCAGCGGTCCCGGAGGTCCAGGAAGACCAGGGAACCGAGGTTCCGTACGCGGCGACACCAGCCGAGCAGGCGCACGGTTTGTCCCGCGTGGTGGAGGCGGAGGTCCCCGTTGCGGTGGGTGCGTTGGAAGTCGCCGAGCCGGTCGAGTCTCATAGCCCTCCAGGATCGCACCCCCGGGGGGGGCGGCTCAAGCCGGGCGTCACTCCCCGGAGGGCAGCGGGGCCGGCCGGCCGGCCCGGAGGCGCTGCCACCCCAGGTGGAGTCGGTCCATGTAGAGGTAGATGACAGGCGTGGTGTAGAGGGTCAGGAGCTGGCTGAAGAGGAGGCCGCCCACGATGGCGACGCCGAGAGGACGGCGCAGCTCGGAGCCCGTTCCCATCCCCAGGGCCAGGGGGAGGCCGCCAAGGAGGGCGGCGAGGGTGGTCATCACGATGGGCCGGAAGCGCAGGAGGCAGGCCTGGAACACGGCCCGCTCGGGCGTCACCCCCTCGCGCCGCTCCACCTCGAGGGCGAAGTCGATCATCAGGATGGCGTTCTTCTTCACGATGCCGATGAGCAGGATGATTCCGATGATGGCGATGACGCTGAGGTCCATGTGGAAGGCGAAGAGGGCCAGCAGGGCGCCCACGCCGGCGCTCGGGATGGTGGAGAGGATCGTCAGGGGATGGAGGAGGCTCTCGTAGAGCACGCCCAGGACGATGTAGACCGCCAGGATGGCTGCCACCACCAGTAGCGGCATGTTGGAAAGGGAAGCCTTGAAGGCTTCCGCGGTGCCCATGAAGCTGCCGTGGATGCTGCCGGGCAGGCGCATGTCCGCCTCGGCCTTGTCAATGGCGTCCACGGCCTGGCTGAGGGCGACTCCCACCGGCAGGTTGAAGGAGAGGGTGACCGCCGGGGCCTGGCCCTGGTGGTTGACCGACAGGGTGGTGTTCCGGCGCTCGATTCGGGCGAAGGCGCTGAGGGGCACCAGTGCGCCGCGGGTGGAACGCACGTAGATGGCCTTCAGGCCGTCCGGCGTCTGGGTGTAGTGCGGATCCACCTCCATCACCACGTGGTACTGGTTCAGCTGAGTGTAGGTGGTGGATACGAAGCGCTGGCCGAAGGCGTCGTAGAGGGTGGCGTCAATGGCCTGGGGCGTGACCCCCAGGCGGGAGGCGGTGGCGCGGTCAATGACGACGGTGGCTTCCAGGCCCTGGTTCTGGAGGTCCGAGTTGACGTCCGCCAGCTGGGGCAGGGTGCGCAGGCGCTGGAGCACCTTCGGGGCCCATTCGAACAGTTCCTGGGCATCGTCGCCCTGGAGGGTGTACTGGAACTGGGCGCTGCTGGGCCGGCCGCCCACGCGCAGCTCCTGGACGGGCTGCATGTAGAGCGCGGCGCCCGGGATGTGCGAAGTCTTGGCCCGCAGGCGGGCGATGATCTGGTCCGGCGTCTCGTGGTGGGGGCGCTCCTCCACGGGCTTGAGGCTGCAGAAGACCCGGCCCGTGTTGCCGCTGCCCACCACCCCGGTGACGTTCTCGAGGGCGGGATCCTTCTGGAGGATGCCCACGTACTCGTGGAGCAGCTTCTCCATGCCCTGGAAGGAGATGTCCTGGGAGGCCACGATGGAGCCCATGATCCGGCCCGAGTCCTGCTGCGGGAAGAACCCCTTGGGGATCGCCCAGTAGAGGACGCAGGTGGTCACCAGGGTGGCGAAGAACACCATGAGGGTACCGAAGGCGTGGCGCAGCACCCAGGCCAGGGAGCGCTCGTAGCGCCCGATGATCCACTGGAACGCCCGCTCGCTGGCCTGGAAGAGGCGGCCGTGGCGCTCCTCCCCGTGGGGCAGCAGGAGGCGCGAACACATCATGGGTGTGGTGGTGAGGGAGACCAGCATGGAGACCACGATGGCCACGGAAAGGGTGACGGCGAATTCCCGGAACAGCCGCCCCACCAGTCCGCCCATGAGGAGGATCGGGATGAAGACGGCCACGAGGGAGATGCTGATGGAGACCACCGTGAAGCCGATCTCCTTGGCTCCATAGAGGGCCGCCTCCATGGGCTTCATGCCGCCCTCCACATGGCGGGTGATGTTCTCCACCACCACGATGGCGTCGTCCACCACGAAGCCCGTCGCCACGGTGAGGGCCATGAGGGACAGGTTGTCTATGGTGTAGCCCAGGAGGTACATCACCCCGAAAGTGCCGACGAGGGAGATGGGCACCGCCACGCTGGGGATGAGGGTGGACCGGACGCTCCGGAGGAACAGGAAGACCACCAGGATGACCAGCAGGATGGAGATGAGGAGCGAGGCCTGGACCTCATGGACCGAGGCCCGGATGGTGCGGGTCATGTCAATGAGGACCGCCAGCTTGACGGTGGGCGGAAGGGACGCCTCCATCTGGGGGAGGATGGCCTTCACCTGGTCCACCGTGTCCAGGACATTGGCACCCGGCTGCCGGAAGATGGGGATGATCACGGCGGGCGCCCCGTCGGACAGGCCCAGGTTCTTCACATCCTCCACGGAATCCTGGACCCTGGCCACGTCGCCCAGGCGCAGGGCCGCCCCGTTCCGGAAGGCCAGCACCATGGGGCGGTAGGCGGCGGCGGACATGAGCTGGTCCGTGGTGCTGACGGACCAGCTCCGGTGCGGACCCTCGACATCGCCCTTGGGGCGGTTGACATTGGCGGCTGCGATGGTCTGGCGCACGTCCTCCAGGGCGAGGCCATGGCTGTTGAGGGCCGCCGGATCCACGTCCACCCGCACCGCCGGAAGGGCTCCGCCCCACACGAAGACCTGCCCCACCCCGGGGACCTGGGACAGCTTCTGCTGGAGCACGGAGGACGCGAGGTCGTACATCCGCTCCCGCGGGACCACCCGGGAGGTGAGGGACAGGATGAGGACAGGGGCGTCCGCCGGGTTCACCTTCCGGTAGGAGGGATTGCTCGGCAGGTTGGCCGGCAGGTCCCCCCGGGCCGCGTTGATGGCGGCCTGGACGTCCCGGGCGGCGGCGTCAATGTTCCGGTCCAGGTCGAACTGGAGGGTGATGTTGGTGGAGCCGAGGGAACTCGTCGAGGTCATCTCCGTGATGCCCGCGATGCGGCTGAACTGCCGCTCCAGGGGCGTGGCCACGGAGGAGGCCATGGTGTCCGGACTGGCCCCGGGCAGTCCCGCCGAGACGTTGATGGTGGGGAAGTCCACCTGGGGCAGGGACGCCACTGGAAGGAACTGGTAGGCCACGCCCCCCAGGAGCGCCAGGGCCACCGTCAGGAGCGTGGTGGCGATGGGGCGCCGGATGAATGGGGAGGAGAGGCTCACGGGTGTCGCCTAGCGTGCGCCACGGAGGCGGCGTGCGAGCCGGTCGAAGGCGAGGTAGATCACGGGGGTGGTGTAGAGCGTCAGCACCTGGCTGAAGATCAGGCCGCCCACGATGGCGATGCCGAGAGGCCGCCGCAGCTCCGCGCCCATCCCTGTCCCAAGGGCCAGGGGCACGCCTCCGAGGAGGGCCGCCAGGGTGGTCATGATGATGGGTCGGAACCGAAGCAGGGCCGCCTGGTAGATGGCTTCCGTCGGCGCCCGGCCCTCCTTGCGCTCCGCGTCCAGGGCGAAGTCAATCATCATGATGGCGTTCTTCTCCACGATGCCGATCAGCAGGATGATCCCGATGAGGGCGATGACGCCGAAATCCTGGTGGAAGAGCATCAGGGAGAGCAGGGCGCCCACGCCGGCGGAGGGCAGGGTCGAGAGGATCGTGATCGGGTGGATGTAGCTCTCGTAGAGCACGCCCAGCAGGATGTAGACCGTGATCACCGCCGCCAGGATGAGGAAGGGGGTGTGGACCAGGGAGGCGCCGAAGGCCTGGGCCGTCCCTTCGAAGTTGGCCTGGAGGCTGGCGGGGGGATCCATGTCGCGCTGCACGCCCTGGATGGCCTTCACCGCATCGCCCAGGGAGGCGCCGGGCGCCAGGTTGAAGGAGAGCGTCACTGCCGGGAACTGGCCCTCGTGGTTGATGGCGAGGGGGGCTGTGCCCACCTCCAGGCGGGTGAAGGCGCTGAGGGGCACCACGGCTCCCGAACTGGATTTCACGTAGAGGTGTTCGAGGTCGTCGGGATGGCTCAGAAGCCGTGGGGAGGCCTCGAGGACCACCCGGTACTGGTTCAGCTGGGTGAACATGGTGGAGATCTGCCGCTGGCCGCAGGCGTCGTAGAGGGCGTCGTCCAGCATCTGGGGCGTGATGCCCAGCCGGGAAGCGGTGGCGCGGTCCAGCACCAGCCGGGCCTGGAGGCCCGAGTTCTGCTGGTCACTGGCCACGTCGCGCAACTGGGGAAGGGCCTGCAGGCGCTCCAGGAAGCGCGGGGCCCAGGCCGCCAGCTCCTTGGCGTCGGGATCCTCCAGGGTGTACTGGAACTGGGTCCGGCTGACCCGGTCCTCCACGGTGAGGTCCTGGACGGGCTGCATGTAGAGCTTGATGCCCTGGACCTGGGCGAGCGCGGGCTGGAGACGCCGGATGACCTCGGAGGCGCTGATCCCGCGTTCCGCGAGGGGCTTGAGGTTGATCTGGATCCTGCCGCTGTTGAGGGTGGTATTGGTGCCGTCCACACCGATGAAGGAGGAGAGGCTCTCCACGGCGGGATCCTGGAGGATGACCTTTGCCAGGGCCTGCTGCTCCTCGGCCATGGCCGGGAAGGAGATGGACTGCGGCGCCTCGGAGATGCCGAGGATCACCCCGGTGTCCTGCACCGGGAAGAACCCCTTGGGGATGGCCAGGTAGAGCAGCACCGTGGAGGCCAGGGTGGCCACGGCCACGATCAGCGTGGCCCGCTGGTGGTCGAGCACCCAGCTGAGGGTGCGGCCGTAGAACGCGATGACCCGCTGGAACACCCGTTCCGAGGCGTGATAGAAGCGGCCCTGCTCCTCGGGCTTCTGGTGCTTCAGCAGGCGGGCGCACATCATCGGCGTCAGGGTCAGCGACACGATCGCGGACACGAGGATGGTCACGCTGAGGGTGACGGCGAACTCGCGGAAGAGGCGGCCCACGATGTCGCCCATGAAGAGCAGCGGGATGAGCACGGCGATGAGGGACACCGTCAGGGAGAGGATGGTGAAGCCGATCTGGCCCGCGCCCTTCAGGGCCGCCTGGAGCGGCGCCTCGCCCTCCTCGATGTGGCGCATGATGTTCTCGATCATCACGATCGCGTCGTCCACCACGAAGCCGGTGGAGATGGTCAAGGCCATGAGGGTGAGGTTGTTCAGGCTGTAGCCCAGGAGGTACATCACCCCGAAGGTGCCCACCAGGGAGAGGGGCACGGCCACGCTGGGGATGACGGTGGCGGCGAGGGTGCGCAGGAAGAGGAAGATCACCATCACCACCAGGGCGATGGTGAGCATCAGCTCGAATTCCACGTCGGCCACGGAGGCCCGGATGGTGGTGGTGCGGTCCGTGAGGATGGAGACGTGGATGGCCGGGGGCAGCGAGGCCTGGAGCTGGGGCAGCAGGGCCTTGATCCGGTCCGCCACGGCGATGATGTTGGCGCCGGGCTGGCGCTGGATGTTGAGGATGACGGCGGGGACCTGGTCCTTCCAGGCGGCCTGCCGCGCGTTCTCCACGCCGTCCAGCACGGTGGCCACGCTGGAAAGCGTGACCGGAGCCCCGTTCTTGTAGGCGATCACCAGGGGGCGGTACTCGCTGCTGGTGAGGATCTGGTCGTTGGCGCCGATGGCATAGGCCTGGCGCTTGCCGTCGAAGCTGCCCTTGGCCTGGTTCACGTTGCTGGCGCCCACGAGGCTTCGGATGTCCTCCAGGGTGAGCCCGTAGGAGGCCAGCTGGGCCGGGTTGGCCTGGATGCGCACCGCGGGCTTCTGGCCTCCGCTGATGCTGACCATGCCCACGCCCGGGAGCTGGGAGATCTTCTGGGCGAGCCGGGTGTCGGCGAAATCCTCCACCTTGGACAGGGGCAGGGACGGCGAGGTCAGGGCCAGGGTGAGGATGGGTGCGTCGGCGGGATTGATCTTGCTGTAGATCGGGGGGGTGGGCAGGTCCTTGGGCAGGTAGCTGCCTGCGGCGTTCACCGCGGCCTGGACCTCCTGCTCCGCCACGTCAATGTCCAGGTCCAGGCTGAACCGGAGGGTGATGACCGAGCAGCCATCCGAGCTGGTGGAGGTCATGTTGGCCAGGCCGGGCAGCTCGCCGAACTGCCGCTCCAGGGGGGCGGTCACGGCGGAGGCCATCACGTCGGGGCTGGCCCCGGGATAGAAGGTCAGCACCTGGATGGTGGGATAGTCCACCTGGGGCAGGGCCGAGACCGGGAGCTGGTGGAAGGCCAGCAGGCCCACCAGCAGCAGGCCCGCCATGAGCAGGGACGTGGCGATGGGCCGGAGGATGAAGGGGCGGGAGGGGTTCAAGCGGCCTCCCGGTTCAGGGCCTGGTCCTGGGATTCCCCGGCGCGCTGCTCCCGGCGAGGCTCACCCGGCTGCCCGGGCGCAGCTTCTCCATGCCGTCCGTGACCACCAGTTCCCCGGCCTTCAGGCCCGTCCGGATCGCGGTGGTGTCTCCTTCCGTGGCTTCGACCGCCACCGGCCGGAGGGCCACCTTCCTGTCTGCGTCCACCACGTAGACGTAGGTGCCCTGGGGGCCCCGCTGGAGGGCGGCGGTGGGGATGAGGCGGGCATCGTGGAGGGTGTCCACCAGGAGCTTGGCGTTCACGAACTGGTCGGGGAACAGGGCATTGTCGCGGTTGGGGAACCGGGCTTTGAGCTTCACGGTCCCGGTGGCGGGGTCCACCTGGTTGTCCACCGCCACCAGCACGCCCTGGGCGATGCACCGGGTCATGTCGCGGTCCCAGGCCTCCACCACGGGGGGGTGGCT
>DAIDKC010000225.1 GCA_027451045.1 Holophagaceae bacterium
CAGTTCTACGACGAGCCGCGCTACCGGCCTTCGCCTATCACCGCGGTGCGTCATGTAGGGCCGCTCCGGTGAGCGCCCAGCGGGCGCGAATCGGGAGCACGCGACGGGGCGTCGCGTGCGATCGCGGGTGGGGTGAGCAGCGATGAACAGGGCAGACCGTCCCATCGGCGTGTTCGATTCGGGGATTGGAGGCCTCACCGTCATCCACGCCCTGCGCCAGCTCCTGCCGCAGGAGGACCTGGTCTACCTGGGCGATACCGCCCGGCTGCCCTACGGTACCAAGAGCCACCGCACCATCGAACGCTACACCCTCCAGATGGGGGAACTGCTCCAGCGCCAGGATCCCAAGCTGCTGGTTATCGCCTGCAACACCGCCAGTGCCCACGGCCTGCCGGCCCTCCAGGCCGTGAGCCCCTGCCCGGTCATCGGCGTGATCGAGCCCGGCGCAGAGGCGGCGGCGGAACAGCCCGGGGCGGTGGGCATCCTGGGCACCCTGGCCACGGTGAGCAGCGCCGCCTACGAGACGGCCATCCGGCGGCGGGACCCGGGGCGGGCGATCCACAGCGTGGCCTGTCCCCTCCTGGTGCCCCTGGCGGAGGAGGGCTGGTTCGACGATCCCGTCACCGACACCATCTGCCGCCGCTACCTGAACCAGCTGCCCTTCGAGGTGAAGACCGTGGTGCTGGGCTGCACCCACTACCCGACGCTCATGGCCAGCCTGGAGCGCAGCCGCCCCGGCACCCGCTGGATTGACAGCGGCCGCGTCACGGCCCAGGCGGTGGACCGCCTGCTCCAGGGCACCCTCGGCTACCGCACCGCCGGGGCCCGGGGCAGCCTCCGGGTCCAGCTCACGGATGCCAGCAGCCGCCTCAGGGAGGTGGGCGCCCGGTTCCTGGCCGAGCCCCTGGGTGACGTGGAGGTCGTGGAGATCTGAGGGCGATCCGGGCAGGGGTCGGGTAGGATGAAAAAGAGACATCGCATGACGATGTTTGCGAGTAGTCTAGATGGAATCTCAATCCACACGGAGGCTCCCTTGATCCTGCCCCGCCTCGCCCCCGCGGTCTCCCTCGCCCTTCTGGCCTCCGCCGGGGCGGGCGTCCGGGCCGAAGTCCCCGCCCCCCGGGACGAGCCCTACCCGGGCGTCCTGCGGATCCATGTGGATGCCTCGGACGTGGGCCACCGCATCTTCCGGGTGCAGGAGACCCTGCCCGCGAAGCCGGGCCCCCTGACCCTGCTCTACCCCCAGTGGATTCCAGGAACCCACGAGCCCAGCGGCCCCATCACCAAGCTGGCGGGGCTGGTGGTGAAGGCCGGGGACCGGATCCTGCCCTGGCTGCGGGACCCCCTGAACGTCTATGCCTTCCACGTGGACGTTCCCCGGGGCGCCTCGGAGGTGTCCGTCTCCTTCCAGTACCTCTCGCCCCAGAACTCCGGCGAAGGCCGCGTGGTCATGACCCCCGAGATGCTTGACCTGCAATGGAGCGCCAACACGATCTATCCGGCGGGCTACTATGCCCGGCGCATCCCCGTGCAGGCCAGCGCCACCTTCCCCGCGGGCTGGCGGATCGGGACCGCCCTGGACGTGGCCTCCCGCCAGGGGGACACCGTTGCCTTCAGGCCGATCACCTACAACGACCTGGTGGATTCCCCCGTCTATGCGGGCAAGTACTTCAAGCGGGTGGACCTGGATCCCGGCGCCAAGGAGCCCGTCCACCTGGACATCGTGGCGGACGCCCCGGAGGATCTGGCCATCACGCCGGCGGAACTCCAGGCCCACAGGGCCCTCGTCCAGCAGATGGACAAGCTCTACGGGGTCCGACACTTCAACCACTACGACTTCCTGCTCTCCCTCAGCCGCAAGATGGGAGGCGAGGGACTGGAGCACCACCGCTGCAGCGAGGACGGCGTCGGCCCGGGCTATTTCACCGCCTGGGACCAGCACCTGATGGACCACTCCCTGCTGCCCCACGAGTTCAACCACTCCTGGGACGGGAAGTACCGCCGCCCGGCGGATCTGTGGACCCCCAACTTCAACGTGCCCATGCAGGACTCCCTGCTGTGGGTCTACGAGGGGCAGACCATGTACTGGGGCTACGTGATGCCCGCCCGAGCGGGGCTGTGGACCCAGGCCCAGGCCCGGGACATGCTCGCCCTGCTCGCGGCCACCTATGACCGGGGACGGCCGGGCCTGGCGAGCTGGCGCACCGTGCAGGACACCACCAACGATCCCATCATCGCCCAGCGGGCGCCCCTGCCCTACCGGAACTACCAGGCCAGCGAGGACTACTACGCCGCCGGCCTGCTCATCTGGCTGGACGTGGATGCCAAGCTCCGGGAGTTGAGCGGCGGCACGCGCTCCCTGGACGATTTCGCCCGGGCCTTCTTCGGCGGGCCGGATGGCGTCTGGGCGACCCGCACCTACACCTTCCAGGACGTGGTGGCCGGTCTGAACCGCATCGCGCCCTTCGGCTGGGCCGCTTTCCTCCGGGAGCGCCTCGACGGCCACGGCCCCTGGCTCGGCGGGCTCGAGGCCCACGGCTGGAAGCTGGTGTACACGGCGACCCCCTCCCCGGTGGAAAAGGCCATGGAGGGCGCCGGCGGGGGCCTGGACCTCACCTATTCCCTCGGGCTCAGCGTGGGGCAGGGGGGGAATCTGCGGGACGTGCTGTGGGACGGGCCGGCCTTCAAGGCGGGACTCGCGCCCGGGATGAGGCTCGTCGCCGTCAACGGCCATGCGTACCGCCCGGCCCTCCTCAAGAACGCCATCACCGACGCGGCCCGGAGCGCGCACCCGATCGAGCTGCTGGTGCGGAACTTCGACGAGTACTCCACCGTCGCCATCTCCTACCACGGGGGACTCCAGTATCCGCACCTGGTCCGGGATCCCGCCCGGCCCGACACCCTGGCGGACGTCTACCGGGCCCGCTGAAGGGGGGCCCTCAGGCCTGCGCGGCGCCGGGCAGGGTGAAGCTCACGCGGGTGCCCTGCCCTTCGGCGCTCTCGATCCGGATGTCGCCGCCGTGGCCCCGGACGATCTCGCGGCAGATGGCGAGACCCAGGCCCGTGCCCTTCCCCTCGGGCTTGGTGGTGAACATGGGGCGGAAGACCTGGGGCAGCACCTCGGCGGGGATGCCCTGCCCCGAATCCCGGAAGGCGATCTCCCACCAGGGGCTCATGGGCGTGGATCCCTCGGCGGGGGCGGCCTCCAGCAGGACGATCCCGCCCCCCGGCATGGCGTCCACGGCGTTGTTCATGAGGTTCAGGAAGAGCTGCTCCATCAGCTTGCGGTCCACGTCCAGGCGGCAGTCCTCGGGGATCTCCGCCTGGACCTGGACACCATGGGCGGCCATCATCGGGGCCCAGAGCTGGCGCAGGTTCGCCAGCAGCTCGGCCATGGGGATGGCCTGCCGGTGGAGCTGGGGCCTGCGGGTCATGTCCAGCATGCGGCGGACGATGTCGCCCACCCGCTGGATCTGGGCGCGGATGACCCCCAGCCGCTCGCGGGTGCGCTCCGGCAGCTCAGCCTGGCCCTCGAGGAGCTGGAGGTGGCCGTTCACCAGGTTGAGGGGGGTGCCCACCTCGTGGGCGAAGGTGGCGGTGAGCTGGCCGGCGACGGCGAGTCGCTCCTGGGCCCCCAGCTCCTCGCGGAGGAGGGCGTTGCGCTCGGCCATCTGGGCCAATTCGGCGTTCTTCGCCTGGAGTTCAGCCAGGGCCGCGTCAATGCGCGCCTGGAGGTTGGCATTCAGCCCCTGGATCTCGTGGATGAGGGCCTCCCGCTCCTCGGCGGCCCCCTGGAGGCGGCTGGCCATGTCGTTGAAGCGCGTGGCGATGAGCCCCAGCTCGTCCTTGCGGATCACGGGCACCCGGGCGCCAGGGTCGCCCTTCTCGAGCTGCTGCATGGCCTTTACCGTGGATTCCACGGGATCGCTGATGAGCCACCGGAGGATGAGCCAGAGGAGGATGAACTCCCCCAGGAGGACGCCCGGAAGCGTGTGGATCGTCTTCTTGAAGTTCTGGTTCCAGACCACCTGCCAGCGCTCCAGATCGCAGTAGGCCCGGATGAGCCCCAGGGGTGGGTGGCCCGGATGGGGGCTCCGGATGGGCAGGTAGACCTTCCAGGCCTTGGTGCCCGTGGTGAGGTCCACCAGCTCGGCCTGGGGCCCGTTCAGGGACAGGTAGCTGCCGAGATCGGGCCCCCAGTCCACGTCGTCCTCGTTGGGGAGGGAGGAACGCACCAGCTCCACCTCGTTCCGGCCCACGCGGCGGAAGACGTCAATCTGGAAGATGCTGCGGTCGGGGCCGGCGATGCTGGTGAGGAGCTGGTCCAGCTTGTCCGGGTCCCGGAAGGTGGGATCCCGCTCCAGGATGTCCGTCTGCACGGTCTGGACCGTGTCGATGGTCAGGTTGCGGGAGTAGCGCTCGATCTCGCGTCGGCTGTTCCGGATGATGGAATAGGCCACGCCCACCGTGAGGAAGCTGGTGACGAGGCCGATGAGGATGAACAGCTTCGCGTGGAGGCTGCGGAGCCAGGCGAGGAGGCGGGCCCTCATGGGGAGCCCCGTTCGCCGGGGCCGGGCAGGCCGAGGGCGGGCCTGATCGCGGCTTCGAAGGTGCCCTCGTCCAGGCCGCGCGCCAGTGCGCCG
>DAIDKC010000226.1 GCA_027451045.1 Holophagaceae bacterium
CGGCCGGCGCTGGCGCGGTCGCGGGGGCCGCAGGGGCGGGCGCGGGGGGTGCCACCGGCGCGGCCGCCACCGGAGGCTCGGGAGCCGCCGCGGGGATCGGTTCGGCCTCGGGAGCCGGCTCGGGCCGCGCCTCGGGCTTCCTGAGGAGCACCGCCGGGGCCGGCTTCGCCGGTTCGGGGGCGGGCTCGACCTCGGGTTCGGCGGGCCTGGGCTCGCGGACGGTCTTGACGATCTTCACGCCGGCGGAGGGCTTGTGCAGGGCCAGCGGCGCCGGCTCCTCCGTCCCCTTGTGCTTCCCCTGGAAGGCCCGGCGGAGCGCTTCGGCCTGGTCGTCCGTGAGGTTCGAGCTGTGGCTCTTTCCCTGGAGGTTCAGGCGCTTCTCGCAGGCCTCGAGGACCTCCTGGTTCGAGATGCCGAGCTCTTTGGCGAGTTGGTTGATGCGGAGCATGTCGGGGGCTTACCTCGGCCTGGGATGGAAGGGACGGGAATGAGGCTGCAGGACTCCAGCCTACTCCCCGAAGTGCGCCTGGACGGCATCAATGAGGCGGAAGGCCAGATCCTGGTCCATGCCTGCCACCTGCATGAGCTGCTCGACGGTGACAGTGTAGAGGGATTTGGCGTCCGGGAATCCGGCGGCGGCGAGCCGGTCCGCAAGGGCGGCATCGAGGCCCTCCACCGGGCCCAGCTCGGCCGGCAGGACAGAGGCCGGGGCCGCGGGGGCGGCCGCCTGGCTCGCTGCGACGGGCTCCGGCAGGCTCAGGCCCATGGCGGCCTCGGCCTCCCGGCGCTTGTCGGTCTCGCTGCGGACGTCAATGTTCCAGCCGGTGAGCTTGGCGGCCAGGCGGACGTTCTGGCCCCGCTTGCCGATGGCGACGCTGAGCTGCTCGTCGTCCACGACCACCTCCACCCGGCGATCCGAGGGGTCGCTGATCGAGACGCGGATGGCCTTGGCGGGGTTCAGGGCGTTCGCGATGAAGCGGCTCGGATCGTCGTCGTAGCGGACGATGTCAATCTTCTCGTTCTTCAGTTCCCGGATGATGGCCTGGACGCGGCTGCCCTTGAGGCCGACGCAGGCGCCGACGGGATCCACGTCGGGATCAAGGCTGTGGACGGCCACCTTGGCCCGGTCGCCGGCCTCGCGCACGCAGTTGCGGATGACCACGGTGCCGTCGTGGATCTCGGGCACCTCGTTCTCGAAGAGCTTGATGAGCAGCCGCGGATCGGTGCGGCTCACCTGCACCTGGGGATCCTTGGCGCTGCGGTCCACGGCGATGATGACGACCTTGATGCGCTGGCCCTTGTCGAAGCGGTCACCGCGCAGCGCCTCGTTGCGGCGCAGCATGGCCTCCACGCGGTCGATCTCGAGGATGATGGCGCTCTTCTCGAAGCGCTTCACCTCGGCGACGACCACTTCCCCGATGCGGTTGGCGAACTCCGTGAAGATGCGGTCCCGCTCGGCCTCGCGCACCTTCTGGACCAGCACCTGCTTGGCGGCCTGGGCGGCGATGCGGCCCAGCTGGCTGGTGTCCTGGGGCAGCCAGAGGGTGTCGCCCTCGGCGGCCTCGGGATTCAGCTCCTGGGCCTCCTTGAGGCTGATCTCCAGGTCCTCCTCCTCCACCTCGGCCACCACCTGCTTGAGGGCGTAGACGTGGAACTCGCCGGTCTCCCGGTCCATCTGGGCCTGGAAGTTGCCGTAGAAATCCTGGGCATTGAAGAACTTCTCCGCGGCCTTGGCCAGGGCCTCCTCCACGGCGAGGAAGACGTCCTCCTCGGGGATCCCCTTCTCGGCGGCGATCATCTTCACGCTGTCGAAGAAACTGGTGGCAACGCCGGTCATGTCAGGCCTCCTCATCGGCGGCGCTTGTCTCTACGCCGCCGGCATCGGATGTTTCGGTCAGGTGCCCTTGCAGGTGCTTGGGCTTGGGGGTCTTGCTCTCGTCGAACGGGGCGAGGCGGGCCTTCTGGACGTCCGCCAGGGGAACCTCCTTCAGGACGCCGTCCTCCTCGAGGGTGAGGGTGGTGTCGGTCACGGGGCCGATCCAGCCCTTGAAGCGCTTCTGCCCGTTGACGGGCCGGAGGGTCTGGAGGCGGCAGAGGTGCCCGGCGAAGCGGCGGAAGTGGTCCGGCTTGGCCAGGGGCCGCTCCAGGCCGGGGCTGCTGACCTCCAGGCCGACGTGGGTGCGGAGGTCCGGGAACTCCACGTCCAGCCAGGCCAGGAGGCCCTCGTGGGCGGTGGTGCAGTCGTCCAGGGTGACCTTCCGGCCCGTGGCCTCGGCATCGGAATGGTCGAGGTAGAGCCGCAGGACCTCGTCCCGGCCCTCGCGGGCCAGCTCGATGCAGAGCAGCTCGAAGCCCAGCAGGGCCAGCTGCCGCTCGAGGGGGGCTTGGAGCTTCTTCAGGTCCAACGGGACTCCAGGTGAACAACAAAAAAGGTGGGACGAACCCACCCAGTCTTGGCATCCGGGGATGCCATGGCCGAATTGAAGGTCAAGTGTAGCCCTCTCGTCCGGGAATCTCAAGAATCCGGAATTGCAGGCATCCTGGTGTCCAATGAAGGGGGAGGCGGGCATGGCGACCATCCTGGATGGCAAGGCGCACGCGGAGTGGATGCTGGAGCAGGTGCGCACCGGGGTCGAAGCCCGGCTGGCGAGGGGGCTGCGCGCCCCGGGACTGGCCGTGGTCCTGGTGGGGGACGATCCCGCCAGCCAGGTCTATGTCCGCAACAAGACCGCCGCCTGCGCCAAGGTCGGCATCCGCTCCCTGGAGTTCCGCCTCCCGGCGGACACCCTCCAGGCCGAGCTGGACGCCCTCATTGACCGCCTGAACGCCGATCCAGGCGTGGACGGGATCCTCGTGCAGCTCCCCCTGCCCAAGGGGCTCGATGCCAAGCGGGCCCTGCACCGCATCAGCCCCGCCAAGGACGTGGACGGCTTCCACCCCATGAACCAGGGCCTGCTGCTGGAGGGCCTGCCGGGTCTCCGCCCCTGCACGCCCACCGCCTGCATGTCGCTCCTCGCGCATCACGGCCTGGAACTCAAGGGCCTCCGGGCCGTGGTGCTGGGCCGCAGCGAGATCGTGGGCAAGCCGATGGCCCTCATGCTGCTGCAGCAGCACGCCACCGTCACCCTCGCCCACAGCCGCACCCGGGACCTGCCGGCCGTCTGCCGGGAGGCCGACCTGCTGGTGGCTGCGGTGGGCAGGCCGGGGCTCGTGGAGGGCACCTGGATCAAGCCCGGTGCGGTGGTAGTGGATGTGGGCATCAACCGCGTGGACGACCCGGCCCTCGGCGAGCGGATCTTCGCGGCCGAGCCGAAGAAGCTGGAGAACCTGCGGGCCAAGGGCTCGGTCCTCTGCGGCGACGTGCGCTTCGGCGAGGCCATGCAGGTGGCTTCCGCCGTCACCCCCGTGCCCGGCGGCGTGGGTCCCCTCACCATCGCCGGGCTGCTCACCAACACCCTGTCGGCCGC
>DAIDKC010000227.1 GCA_027451045.1 Holophagaceae bacterium
CTGCACCGCGGGATCGGGCCAGGTCTTCTCGTCCAGCTCCTTGCACTGGGCGCACCACTGGGCGTAGGTGTCCACGAGCACGAGCCTGTGTTCGGCCTTGGCCTTCGCCAGGGCCCCTTCGTAGTCGTTGTCCAGCCAGAGGCCGGGGGCCGGGGCCTGGGCGACAGCTTCGCTCCCCCGGGGCAACAGGTGCACGCCCAGCCCCGATTCCACGGCCCTCACGCCCAGCAGCAGGCCCAGCACCAGGGCCAGGAGGCCCGCGGCCCGGCGCAGGGAGGGCACGAGTCCTCCGGCGGCCTCGAAGGCCCCGAACACGCCCGACCCCACGAGCATCACGGCGGCCCACATCGCGTCGTTGGCCCAGTCGGGCACCAGCAGCCGCACGTTCCAGGCCGCGAAGCCCAGGACGATCAGGCCCATGAACTGCTTGAGGCGGGTGAGCCAGTCGCCGCTGCGGGGCAGGCCCGCACTGAAGGTGCCCACGGCGAGGAACAGCACGCCCATGCCCAGGGAGAACACGAAGAGCTGCGAGGCCCCCAGCCACACCTGGCCGTGCTGGGCGATGCCCACCAGCACCGAGCCCACGATGGGCCCCACGCAGGGCGCGGAAAGGGGACCGAGCACGAGGCCCATGACGAAGGCCCCGCCCAGGCCCGAGCGGGAGCCGTCGCCCTGGAGCTTCGTCGCCAGCCCGGTGGGCAGGCGGAACTCGAAGGCGCCGAAGAGGGAGAGCGAGAACACCGCGAAGAGCAGCGACACGGGGACGAGGAATGCCGGCTTCTGGGCGAAGGCCCCGAAGGCGGCCCCGCTCTTGGCGGCCACCACGCCCAGGGTCGTGTAGGTCACGGCCATGCCCAGCACCAGCGCCAGGGAGAGCAGGAAACCCTTGGCCCGCCCCCCCCCCTTGGCGCCGATGATGGCCATGGTGATGGGGATCATCGGGTACACGCAGGGTGTGAGCGAAGCCCCCAGGCCCGCCAGGAACATGAGGACGAAGGACCAGAGGAAGCCGGAACCGGGTTCGGGTGCCTGCGCTGCCGGGGCGGGAGGCGGCACCGGGGCGGCCTGGGCCGCGGGCGTGGCCGGCCCCACGGGCGCCGGCGCGGGCACGGCCTCCGCCTTCGATGCGCTCCGGGCGGACTCGGCCTTGGCAGGTCCAGGCGCCTTGGCAGGTTCAGGCGCCTTGGCCGCCGTCGCGGCCAGCGGGATCTCGGCGGCCGGCACGGCGAGGGTCCGGGTGGTGGGCGGGAAGCAGATGCCGCCCTCGCCTTCCGTGCAGGGCTGGTAGGTCACGGCCAGGGTCACGGTGCCGGCCAGGCCTGAGCCGCTGACGGGGATGCGCACAGAACCGTGCCAGACGGGATCGCCCAGGTCGTCCTTGGCATCGCCCGGCGGCAGCTTCCCCACCTTCAGGATGCCGGGGCCGCCCTCCTTCGCCACGGCCATGAAGCCCCCGTTGAGGTGGGCACCCGGCGGCACCGTCACCACCACGGCACCGTCCCGGAAGGCCAGACCCACGTCCTTCACGGGATCGAATCCCTCGGGCGCGCGCCGGGCCCAGGCGCCGGTGGCCAGGGCCAGTCCGAGGAGAAGCGTCCAGATCCGCATGGGGACTCCGCAGGGAGGACCAGGATACGGCATCGCCCGGGCCTCCTGACGGCCCCTCCCGCTTTCCTCTAGGCTGGAAGGATGCCGAAAGCCGAAGCCTTCCCCTGGCTGCCCCGCCTCCTGTCCCGCCTCCGGGAGCACCTCGCCGGGGAGCCCTTCCCCCGGGATGCCGCCCACGACCTGGGCCACATCCTGCGGGTCGCCCGGCTGGCGGAGCGCCTCGCCCTCCAGGAGGGCGCCGATCCCGACACCTGCGTGGCCGGGGCCCTGCTCCACGACCTCGTCTACCGGCCCAAGAACCACCCGGAGTCACCCCTCACGGCCCGCATGGCCGCCGAGCTGGTCCCCCGCTGGTGCCGCGAGACTCCGGGGCTGGAATCCCGGGCGGAGGCCGTGGCGTCGGCGGTGGCCAGCCACAGCTGGAGCGGCGGGGGGACCCCCGCCAGCCTCGAGGCCGCCGTGGTTCAGGATGCGGACCGCCTGGAGGCACTCGGCGCCGTGGGCATCGCCCGGGTCTTCGCCACAGGGGCCAGCTTCGGCGCGGGCCTCTGGCACCCCGAGGACCCCTGGGCCGAAGGGCGGGAGCTGGACGACAAGGCCTGGAGCCTGGACCACTTCGAGCGCAAGCTCCTGAGGCTCGCGGAGGGCATGCGCACCCCCGCCGGACGCCGGCTCGCGGAGGCCCGCCACGCCGTGCTCCTGCGCTACCTCGAGGATCTCCGCGCCGAACTGGATCCGGCCAGCGGGGCCTGATCGCTATACTCACTCAGCCATGCCCTTCGCCCTCACCCTCCGCCGCCCCTTCGTGGCCGACCACTTCCACGACCTTCCGGGCTTCGTGGAGGCCCGCCACGGCCACAACTGGGAGGTCGAGGCCACGGCCATCCTGCGCGCGGAGACCGAGGATACGGCCTTCGCCGAAGCCCTCGACGCCTGGGTCGCGGGGGTGGACTACCGCCTGCTGAACGACCTGCCGGAGCTGGCCGGGCGCAACCCCACCGCCGAACTGCTGGCCCAGCGCGCCCTGGAGCGCCTCCGGGAGGCCGGCCTGGAGGTCCGCGCCGTGAGGGTGCGCGAGAAGGCCAACTACTGGGCCCGCTGCTGTCCCGGGACCCGCCGATGAGCGGCTTCCGCCCCGCCCAGGCCACTGTCCTCGGCCTCCTGGCCCTGACCTGGGGCTGCGGCCGGGAGGCGGCACGCGCCCCGGCACCGGTTCCGCCCTCCGCGCCGAGCGCGCCGCGCCCCCGGGCCGAGCCCTGGACCTGGCACAAGCTGGGCGGCCTGGCGGTGGTGGAAGGCGAGGTCCAGGCCCCCACGGCACTGGTGCTGGAGGGCCCCTCCATCCGGATGACCTACTACGCGGAACCCGGCCCCGTCCACTGGGAGATGTACCTCCCGCCGGAAGGCGAGGTGGCCACCCTGCATACCGCCTCCGGACGCCTCCTCGCCCGGTTCGTGTTCGCCACCCGGGCCCAGCCGATGTCTCGGCCCGCGCCACCGCGGGCCACGCCGGCCCCGGCTCCCGCCCCGGTGGCCCAGCCTCG
>DAIDKC010000228.1 GCA_027451045.1 Holophagaceae bacterium
GCCAGGGCCACCAGTCCCGTCACCACGAGCAGGTAGCGGAGGCGGATCCAGCCGGTGAGGGCCACGAGATGGTCGTAGAACTGGGGCGTCGGCTTCACGAGCACCCACGCCAGGGGCAGGGCCAGCAGCAGCGCCCAGCGGGCGTCGAGGCGCCGCCCCGTCGCCCCGTGCAGGGCTCCCAGCAGCCCGCCCCAGGCCATGAGGAACACCTGGTTGGGTGCCAGGACGTAGGCATGGAAGCGGTTCCAGGGAGCCTGGGCCATGACGCCGTGCAGGGTCAGGGGGAGGCTCCAGAGCCAGAGCCCCAGGGCCAGCAGGCCCAGGAACGGAAGTCCGGCCTTCTCCCGGAGCCAGGCGAGGGCGGGATAGGCGACGTACATCAGCGCGACCAGCCCCACGTACCAACCGCCCGTCACCAGGGCCAGGTTGGGCTGGATGAGGGCGAAGGTGAAGGTGGCGTTCTCCAGGACGCGGGGCCAGGTGGGCGCGGGTCCCATGCCCAGCCGGAAGGCCAGGTTCAAGGCGCAGGCCAGGTAGAACAGGGGGGCCAGCCGCAGGAAGCGCCGCAGCCAGAAGCGGCCGAGGCCCTCCCGCTGCAGGCGCGCCCAGGGCGCGGTGCGGAAGAGCAGGAAGCCGGTCAGCACGAAGAAGGCCGACACGCTGTAGTTCCCGATGCGCGCCATGGCGATGTTGGCGCCGCTGCCCGACCGGGAGATGCCGAACCAGACGCCCAGGTGGTACACCGCCACGCCCAGGGCCAGCAGCCCCCGCAGGGGATCCAGCAGTCCCAGGCGGACCGGGGCCTTCACGGACGATTCGGACACGGAACCCCCAGGCGGAGATGGACTCCGACCAGCATACGGGGGTCCGGGCTCAGCGGTACTGCACCCGGCCCGCCCCGGCGGCCAGCTCGCCCAGGATCCAGGCGGGCTCCTCGGCCTCGTGCAGGGCCGCGAGCACGGCCTCGGCCTGACCGGGCTTGGCCACCAGCACCATGCCCACGCCCAGGTTGAGGGCCTGGCGGGCGTCGTCGAGGCCCAGGCCGCCCTTCTCCATGAGGAAGCGGAAGAGGGCCGGGATCTCCCAGCTCCCCGTGTCAATGACGGCATCCAGGTGCTTCGGCAGCACGCGGGGCAGGTTGTCCGTGAGACCGCCGCCGGTGATGTGGGCCATGGCCACCAGCCGCCCTTCCTTCACCAGGGGCAGGACGGGGGCCAGATAGCTGCGGTGGATCGCCAGCAGGGCCTGGGCCACGGTCTTCCCCGTGCCGGGCAGGGGATCGTCCACGCCGAGCCCGGCCAGCTCGAAACAGACCTTGCGAGCCAGGGAGTAGCCGTTGGTGTGCAGCCCCGAGCTGGGCAGGCCGATGAGCACGTCGCCCGCCGCCATGGCATCCAGCCGCGGCAGCAGGTCGGCCTCGTCCACCACGCCGACGATGGTGCCGGCCACATCCACCTCCCCCTGGGCGTAGACGCCCGGCATCTCGGCCATCTCGCCGCCGATGAGGGCGCAGCTCCCGGCCTGGCAGGCCGCGGCCATGCCCTTCACGATGGCTTCCACGGTGACGGGTTCCAGGCGCTCGGCCGCCACGTAGTCCAGGAAGAAGAGGGGGCGGGCCCCCTGCACGAGGATGTCGTTGATGCAGTGGTTCACCAGGTCCTGGCCCACCGTGTCCCAGATGCCGGCCCGGGCGGCCACCTTGGTCTTGGTGCCCACGCCGTCCATGCTGCTCACGAGGATGGGCCTGGCCTCGGGGAACCGGGCGTCGAAGAGGCCGCCGAAGAGGCCGATGTCGCTGCGGACGCCGGGCGTCTTCGTCGCCTTCACCAGGGGCTTGATGCGCCGCAGGGCGTCGTCCTGCCGGTTGATGTCCACCCCGCTGGACGCGTAGGTCACCTTCTCGCTCATGGCCGCCCCCGAATCCTCCATGATCCCACAGGGTTTCTCGGGATGGACCCTCGAGCGGGCCGCTCCGGGGACCTATCTTGGGGGCGTCATGGATGGGGTCCGGACCAGCACCCTCGGCACCGGCGCCCTGGCGGACACCGGGGCCTACTATCGGCTTGCCCTTCCAGACATCCTGCCGGGCGATCCGGGCGTCCCCGCCCCGGTCCCCTCGGTTGCCGTCGCGCCCACCCAGGCCGCCGTCCTCTTCGCCCAGGGCCTCCAGGCGACCGCCGCGACGGGGATGGCCCCACTCATCCCCCCGACCGTGACGATCCAGGGCCTCGGTGCCCCCCAGGCGTTCGCGCCTGCCGCGACCCTGCAGGCCGCCCCCCAGACGCCCCGTCTCGATGCCACCGGCGCAAGCGTGGAGTTTGCCCTGCAGACCGCCCTGCGGTTCGGCGCCGGCGTGCCTTCGCCCGGCACCCCTCCGGTCCCGGCCCCGGCCCTGGCCGTGGGCCCCATCCGCGACGCGGTGGCCGTCCTGCGGGCCGAGGCCCTCCACACCCAGACGGGCGGAACAGGCCCCGAGGCCTTCGCCCGCTCGCCTCTCGCCCGGGAATCCGCCCACGCCTACCGCGCCCTCACCGCCCCTGCGACCTCCGGGGGGACCTTGGACCTGCTGGCCTGACCAGGAGCGGTAGACTGACCCGGCCATGGCCGACCTCGCCCCCCCGCCTCTCGACCGCCCCGCCGCCGAGGCGGCCATCCGCGCGCTGCTCCGGAGCTTCGGCCAGGATCCGGCCAGCCCCGAGCTGGCGGACACCCCAGCGCGTGTGGCCGAGTTCTGGGCCGAGCGGCTGGCCGGCTACGCCCTGGATCCTGCCGAGGACCTGAGGCCCCTGCCCGGCGACCTCGCCCCCGTGCCCGTGATCCTCGAGCGCATCCCCTTCGTGAGCACCTGCGAGCACCACCTCGCCCCCTTCGAGGGCCACGCGACCGTGGGCTACCTGCCGGGCGCCGGAGGCACCGTGGGCCTCAGCAAGCTCGTGCGGGTGGTGCAGGCCTACGCCTGGCGGCTCCAGGTGCAGGAGCGGATGGCGCGGCAGATCGCCGATGCGCTTGCGACCCACCTTCGCCCGGCCGCCTGGGGTGTGCAGCTCGTGGCCGTCCACACCTGCATGGCACACCGCGGCGTGAAGACGCCGGGCGTTCCCGTGCGCACCACCCTCCTGGGCGGAAGCTGGGAGACCGATCCGCCGGCGCCATTCCTGAGAAATTGACCCAGGGTCAGCTTGCATCCGCGCCATGTGCGGGCTTCCATTGGCCACCTCCTGGGGTACAAACTGGCTCCAGGAGGCCCCATGCCCCAGGCTACTCCTTCCACGGAACTCGCCGTTCCCGTGTGCGCCAACGGCCACCGTGCCAGCGTGCTGGACAAGTGCGCGGCCTTCACCCGGGCCGACGAGCTGAAGGCCGCGGGTCTCTACCCCTACCTGCGCGTCATCGAGACCGGGCAGGCGACGGAAGTGGAGGTGGACGGCCGCCCCATGCTCATGCTGGGCTCGAACAGCTACCTGGAGCTCACCAGCCATCCCCACGTGAAGGCCCGGGCCACCCGCGCCATCGAGCAGTTCGGCACGGGCTGCGCGGGCTCACGGGTGCTGAACGGAACCCTCCCGCTGCACGTGGAGCTGGAGCGGAAGCTGGCGGCCCTGGTGGGGAAGGCCGCGGCCCTCGTGTTCCCCACCGGCTTCCAGACCAACCAGGGCGTCGTCTCCAGCCTCGTGCAGCGCGGCGAGCACATCGTGGCCGACAAGTACATCCACGCCTGCATCCTGGACGGTGCGGGGCTCTCCCCGGGGCACTTCCACCGCTTCGAGCACAACGATACCGCCAGCCTGGAGGCCATCCTCGCCGGGCTGCCGCCGGGCGCCCCCGCCCTGGTGATCACCGAAGGGGTGTTCTCCATGGAGGGCGATGTCTGCCCCCTGCCCGATCTGGTGCGGGTCTCCAAGGCCTACGGGGCGCAGATCCTCCTGGACGATGCCCACGGGCTGGGCGTCTTCGGCCCGGGCGGCTCGGGCACCGTGGCCCACTTCGGGCTGACCGGGGAGGTGGACCTCATCATGGGCACCTTCTCCAAGTCCCTCGGAGCCATCGGCGGCTTCATCGCCGGCAGCGAGCGGGTGGTGAACTACCTCATGCACAACGCCCGCCCCTTCCTCTTCTCCGCCTCCGCATCGCCGGCCAGCGTGGGTGCGGTGCTGGGCGCCCTCGAGGTCATGGAGGCCGAGCCGGAGCGCATCCAGCGGTTGTGGGAGAACGCCCGCTTCCTGAAGCAGGGCCTGGTGGCCCAGGGCTTCGACACGGGACTCAGTGCCTCGCCCGTGATCCCGGTCATCGTCGGCGAGTTCGAACGCTGCCTCATGGCCTGGCGCCGGCTCCAGGATCTGGGCATCTTCGTCAATCCCGTCGTGCCGCCCGGTGTCCCGCCCCAGCGCAGCCTCATCCGGATCTCCGTGACCGCCGGCCACACCCGCGCCCAGCTCACACGGGCCCTCGAGGCCTTCGACCAGGTGGGCCACGAGCTGGGCATCCGCAGGAGGCAGGCATGAGCACCCTCACGGTCGAACCCCTCGCCGGGGATCCCGCGCCCTTCATCGCCTTCCCCTACCGCCGCTACGCGGACTCCCCCCACTGGGTCCCGCCCCTGAAGCTCGAGCGGCGCGACTTCCTCGACCCCCGCAAGAACCCGGTCTACGAGTACGCCCAGGTACAACCCTTCATCGCACGGCGGAACGGGGAGGTGGTGGGCACCCTGGCGGCGATCCGGAACGACCGCTACGGGCAGTTCCATCCCGAGGAGGCCGGCGTCGGCTTCTTCGGCCTGTTTGAAACCGTGGACGATCCGGGCGTGGTGGAGGCCCTGGTTCAGGCCGGTTCCACTTGGCTCCGGTCCCACGGGAAGACGGTCATGCGCGGTCCGGTGAACCTCACCACCAACGACGTGGTGGGCCTGCTGGTGGAGGGCTTCGACGACGACCCCACGCTGATGATGCCCTACAACCCGCCCAGCTACGGCCTCCTGCTGGAGGGGGCCGGTTTCCGCAAGGCGAAGGACCTCCACGCCTTCGAGCTGCAGGCCGAGGAGTGCCAGGGGCGGTTCGACGCCATGGCCCGGCGGCTGCTCCAGGACGGCCGCATCCGCCTGCGCACCGTGGACCTCTCCCGCTGGAAGGAGGAGCTCGAATTCGTGCGCAGCACCTACAACGTGGCCTGGGCGCGGAACTGGGGCTTCGTCCCGTGGACGGACCGGGAGCTGGCCTTCATCGCCAAGGAGCTGAAGCCCCTCGTGGATCCCCGCCTCACCGCCGTGGCGCAGGTGGATGGCACCCCTGTGGCCTTCCTCCTGGCCGTCCCGGATGCCCACGAGGCCCTCAAGCTGGCCCGGGGACGCCTGCTGCCCTTCGGCCTGGCGCGCATCCTGTGGAAGCTCAAGGTCCAGGGCTGCAGCCGCATCCGCACCATGGCCATGGGCGTGCTGCCGGACCACCGCCGCAGGGGCCTGGACGCCCTGATGGTGCACCACCTCATCACCGAGGCCACGCGGCTGGGCTACAGGGCCGCGGAGCTGGGCTGGATCCTGGAAGACAACGGCCCCATGCTGGGCCACCTTGCCCACCTCGGAGCCCGTCGCACCAAGACCTATCGCGTGTACGACCGGGCGATCTGAGGGCGGCATGCGCGCCCTGGTCACCGGCGGGCACGGCTTCATCGGCTCCCACCTGTGCGCCCGCCTCGTGGCCGCAGGCCATGAGGTGCGCGTCCTGGCCCGGCCGGACAGCGACCTCGGGGCCCTCGCAGGCCTGCCTGTGCGGGTGTTCCCCGGGGATCTCCGGCGCCCGCTGGCCCTGGCCGAGGCCCTGGCGGGCACCCACTGGGTCTTCCACCTGGCGGGCGCCCTCGCGGGCCTGCGGGAATCCGACCTGATGGCGGTGAACCGGGACGGGACCCTGCGCCTGCTGGAGGCCTGCCAGACCTGGGGAGGGGATCTGCGACGATTCCTCCTGGTCTCGAGCCTTGCCGCCGCAGGGCCGAGCCCCGGAGGACCCGAACCGCGCCCGGACGACGCGGAGCCCCGGCCCCTCACCTGGTACGGGCGGAGCAAGCTGGCGGCCGAGGACGCGGTGCGGGCCTCCGGCCTGCCCTTTGCCCTGCTCCGCCCCCCCGTGGTCTTCGGCGCTGGGGACCGCGCCACCCTGCCGCTCTTCCGCCTGGCCCGCCGGGGCCTGGTGGCCATTCCCGGCGGCCCGCCCCGCTGGTACTCGCTCATCTCGGCGCCGGATCTCGCGGAAGGCCTGCTCCGGGCGGCCGAGGCGCCGGCCGCCGCAGGCGAGACCCTGCCCCTCGTCCATCCCGAGCCCCTGAGCGGCGAAGCCCTGGGCTGCCTCCTGGCCCGGGCCTTCGGGCGGCCCGGCCGCACCCTGCGGGTGCCGCCCCCCCTCCTGGCCCTGGCAGGCCGGTCCGCCGACGCCCTGTCGCGCCTGCAGGGCAGGCCCCGGATCTTCAGCCGCCAGAAGGTCGCGGAGATGCTGGCGCCCGCCTGGGTCGCCAGCCCGGCGAAGGCCCAGCGCCTCCTGGGCTGGACGGCGCCCACGCCCCACGACCGGGCCGTCGCCCTCGCCCTCGCGGGCTACCGCCGCCATGGCTGGCTCTGACCGCCCGCGCCCTTTCGGCCTCCAGGCCCCCCTCGGCGCCTGGCGCGCGCTGGATCTCTGGTTCGCGGCCTACGCGGGCCTCTCCGTCCTCCTGCTGGCCTGGGGCTGGGCCCGGGGGCAGCGCGCCCTGGGCTGGCCCGCCCTGCTTGACCTGGGCCTCCTGGCGGCGGCCGCCCTGATCCGCCGGATCAGCCGGGATCCCCGGACCCGCCTCCCGGCCCTGCTCCGCCTCGCCTACGTGCCCGCGACCTACCTGGTCTTCTACCGCCAGGTCCAGGCCCTCTGGCCCCTGTTCCGCCCCGCGCCCCTGGACGCCCTCCTGGTCCGGGGCGACCAGGCCCTCTTCGGCTTCCAGCCCTCCCTGGCCTTCCAGGCAGCCTTCCCCCAGCGCGGCCTCTCCGAGCTGTTCTGCTTCGCCTACTACGCCTACTACTTCTTCGTGCCCGCGGTGGCCCTGACGGCCCTGCTCCGGCGGGGGTACGCCGCGGCCGAGCGGGTGCTCCTCGCCACCACGGGGACCTTCTTCGCCTGCTACGCCTTCTTCTGGCTGGCGCCCACGGTGGGGCCCCACTTCTGGTTCCCGCCCCACCTGGGGCCCCAGCCCTACCGGGGCTACCTCTTCAACCACCTCCTGTACGCCTTCACCGGCCGCGGGGAGATCCGCGGAGGCGCCTTCCCGTCCTCCCACGTGGCCGTGGCCCTGCTCCTGGTCCTCCACGCCCGCCGGGAAGCCCCGCGCCTCTGGCTCCCCCTGGCGGCCATCACCGCGCTGATGGTGCCCGGCGTGGTGTACCTGCGCGCCCACTATGCGGTGGACGTGGCCGCAGGCCTGGCGGTGGGCCTTCTCGCCGCGGCCCTGACCGGCGCCCTTCGGTCCCCCCGGGACCCCGGAGATCCCCACCCATGAGCCTCTTCGCCCTCCAGAAGACCCTGGGACTCCTGGCCATGCCCGCCGGCCTCCTCTGGCTCTTCCTCCTGGCCAGCGCCCTGCTCTGCCGCCTCCGGGACCAGCGGCTGGCCGCCCGTCTCTTCCTCCTGGCTGCGCTCGGCTACGCCGCTGCCGGCAACGTGTACCTGGGCAGCTTCCTCATGGCCCGCCTGGAGGCCGGCGTCCCCCCTGTGTCCCCTTCGGCGCTGCAGCCCCTGGACGCGGTGTTCGTGCTGGGAGGCGGCACGACGGAGGACCCCTTCGGCCGTCCCGAAGCCAACCTCTCCGGCGACCGGGTGCTGCTGGCGGCCCGCCTCTGGAAGGCCGGGAAGGCGGCGGTGCTGGTGGCCAGCGGCACGAGCCGGATGGGCCTCCACGGCCGCGTCCGGGATCTCGGCGAGGAGACCCGCGCCCTGTGGCTGGACCTGGGGGTGCCGGCCCGGGCCGTCGTGGTGGTCCAGGGCCCCTGCTGGAACACCCGGAGCGAGATCCGGGCCGACCTCACCCTCCAGCGCCAGCGCGGGTGGAAGAGGGTCGGGCTGCTCAGCTCCGCCTGGCACCTGCCCCGGGCCCTGGCCCTGGCCCGGCGGGCGGGCCTGGACGTGGTGCCTCTCGGCGCGGACTGGCGCGGGCGGCCCCACGGCTTCCACCTCCAGCTGCTGGTACCCCAGGGCGAGGGCTTCCTGGATGTCCAGCGGGCCTGCTGGGAATGGCTGGGCCGACGGATGGGGCGATAGCGACCCACCGCCCCTCCCCATCCCCTGGGGCCGGACCGGGTGGACCGGGGGAGCGGTCAAGCCTCCCGCCGGAGCGCCGGGCTCAGGCGTGGGGCACGGCCACCGAGGGCAGGCGTTCGAGGATGGCGCTGAGGCGCTCCTCCTCGAGCTTCAGCCCGGCCTTGAAGGCCTTCCGGTCGGTGTGCTGGATCTCCCGGCGCAGGTCCGCCAGGGCCCGCTCCAGGAGACCGTGCAGAAGTTCCGCTTCATGGGGATTGAGGGTGAGTTCCATGGCGGGCTCCCCGTCGCGGCGGGCGGGCCTATCCCGCCCGCCGCTCCAAGGATCGGTCCCCGCGCCGGATGCCGCCATCGGAGGGAGAATGGAGCGCCCGTCCCGGAGGCTCCATGGCTCCCGCATCCCTCCAGATCCGCCCGGCCTGCGACGGCGATGCCGATCGCCTCGCCTTCCTCACCACCCAGCTCGGCTATCCCGCTCACCCGTCGGACCTGCTCGAGCGCCTTCACCGCCTCTCAGGCGGCTTCGACCACCAGGTGCTGGTGGCCCTCGTGGAGGGCGAGGTGATGGCCTGGGCCCAGGTGGGGCGGACCCTCACCCTCGAATCCGGGGAGCAGGCGGAACTGCTGGGCCTTGTGGTGGACGAGGCCTGGCGGGGGCGGGGCGTGGGCGCCGCCCTCGTGGCTGCCGCGGAGGCCTGGGCCCGGAGCCGGGGGCTGGGGCGCCTGCGGGTCCGCGCCAACGTCACCCGGGAGGCCACCCACCGGTTCTACCGCCGCCTGGGCTTCGAGGAGGCCAAGCGCCAAGTGGTCTTCCGGAAAGACCTCGGCGCCTGAGCCCTCCCGACATGTCGCGAATTCCGCTCCCGGCCTGCCGGGAGCGCTTTGGCATCCGGCCCACGCAGCACATCATAAATACAACCACGCGAATACTTGTTGATCAGGCACGGGCTTCGCACTACCTTGGCGCCGGCGCATCGGCCACAAGGAGCACGCCATGACCTTCACCCAGTCCAAGACGTTCCAGAACCTCAAGGCCGCCTTCGCGGGCGAGTCCCAGGCGAACCGCCGCTATACCTGGATGGCCCAGGTGGCCGAGAAAGAAGGCCTGAAAGAAGTTGCGGATGTCTTCAAGCACAGTGCGGACGGCGAGACCGGCCACGCCCTGAAGCACTTGATGTTCCTGGCCGAGAAGGCCGGCGATCCCGCCACGGGCCTGCCCCTCGGTGACAGCCTCACCAACCTGAAGGCCGCCGTGGCCGGGGAGACCTACGAGTACACGGACATGTATCCCGAATTCACCCGGGTGGCCCGTGAAGAGGGCTATGCCGACATCGCCGCCTGGTTCGAGACCCTGGCCAAGGTGGAGCGCTTCCACGCCGGGCGCTTCCAGCAGGCCCTCGAGAAGCTCCAGGCCGGCGCCCCGGTGTCGGGCCTCTCCGCCCCGGCCGCCGACATCGCCCCGCACGTCTGAGGTCCCGATGACCCTCACCTTCGATCCCGCCACCGAGCGCGCCCGCTACGTGTCGCGCCAGGCCCTCCTGGCCCGGCAGGCCGCGCTGCGGCTCACCCTGGGCGACGGCATCACCTTCCAGCCGGAAACCGAGGAGAGCGTGGAGGACCAGGTGGCCGAGACCCTCTGGGCGGAGGGGATGACCCTGGCCTCCGCCCCGCCTGAGGACCTGGCCGAGGCGCGGGCCTCCTTCGCGGTCCTCGCGCCCCGGCGTGAGCCGGGCGGCACCAGCGTGGCCGCGACCCTCATGCTGGGCTTCCCGGACGCCGAGCGCGAACGCCTCCTGGAGGCCCTGCGGGGATTCCCCGACCAGCTGGCGCTGGAACTCTCCGACGGGAACCCCGCCTTCCCCGCTGTGGATCGCGGCACCGCCACCCCCCAGGACCGCCTTCCCGCCGTCCTGGCCCTGCGCTACCTGATCCCGGACGGCCTTCGCGCCGCCGCCCTCGTTTCCACCCACCCTGCGCGGCCTGGCCGCTGGCCCGCCCCGGCCGCCTGGTCCGCCTGGCTTGCCTGAGGAGCCTCCATGAGCCGCACCGTCATTGATCACCTGAACCAGGAGCTGGCCACGGCCTTTGTCCTGTCCTTCAACGCCAAGCGCTACCACTGGACCGTGACCGGCCCCCACTTCCGCGACTACCACCTCCGTTTCGAGGACCTCTACAATGCCGCGGACGGCACCGTGGACGAACTGGCGGAGCGCATCCGCATGCTGGGCGGCGTGCCCCTCCACGCCCCGGCCCAGATGGCGGCGCAGACCAAGGCCCCGGTCTCCGATCCCGCCGCGCGCCTGGATCCCGAGGCCATGCTGAAGGAGGCCCTGGACAACGAGGAACGCACCGTCTCCCTCATGCACGAGGGCATCGAGCTGGCCAGCCAGGCCGGCGATCCCGGCACCGCGGACCTGCTCACCCGCTTCGTCCAGGTCCACCAGAAGGAGGCCTGGTTCCTCCGGGAGATGCTCGGCTAGCCTGCTTTTTCTGATTTCCGACTTTTTTGGTAAACTACTCATCCGCGCGCGGCGCTGCCAAGGAGACGACCATGGCCTACGATGCCAAGAACTACGACCACCTGAAGGGCGGCAAGGTGAAGGGGCTGAGCGATGCCCAGCTGGACCAGCACTTCACGCTGTACAAGGGCTACGTGGCCAAGTACAACGAGATCGAGGAGAAGCTGGCGTCCATGGACAACGGCAAGTCCAACTACTCCTTCAACGAGTACAGCGAACTGAAGCGCCGGCAGGCCGTGCCCTTCAATGGCACCTTCCTGCACGAACTCTACTTCGAGAACCTGGGCGCCGATGCCGAGATCAGTGCCGGGCTCAAGACCGCCCTGGACGCCGTGGGCGGCAAGGACAAGGTCATCGCCGACCTCAAGGCCGCCGCCCTCTGCGGCCCCGGCTGGGCCCTGCTCACCCGCAACCGCCGCGACGGCAAGCTCCACACCTACTTCGTCGCCGAGCACCACCTGGGACTGCCCATCGAGCAGGAGATCCTGCTCGTGCTGGATAGCTGGGAGCACGCGTTCATGGTGGACTACGGCATCGCCCGCGCGAAGTATCTCGACGTGTTCGTCGAGAACATCAAGTGGAGCGAAGTGTCCAAGCGCTACGGGAAGTAAAGGCGCGCGGTCGTTCCGCGCCTCTCAACGCGTGCTCGAGGTTGGGCCCCCGATCGGGGGCCCGCCTTTTGTCTTCCTGTCGCACACCTCCGCCTGACACACAGCGCCCCGCGCTGTGCTCCCACTCGCCCTCCGGGCTCGCGGAGGCGGAGCCTCCATGGTGGACTGCGGCATCGCCCGCGCGAAGTACCTCGACGTGTTCGTCGAGAACATCACGTGGAGCGAAGTCTCCAGGCACTTCGCCAAGTAGAGGCGCATCGGCGCGCCGCGTTGCCCCCGGACCGCAGGCCCCCCCATGGGGCCTGCTTCCGTTTCGCCCACCCGGACCTCGACAGCCCCGTGGGAACCCTCCCGTGGCGGGAAGTCCCCAGGTGCTTTGTCAAGCCACCGGCCTGCTGGGCCGGGCAGGTTCCTGTGCGAGGGCCCATCTTTTCTCTCGGCCCGCGGGCCCCCGTCCTACCCTGGAACGGCACGTTCCGGAGGCCTCGATGGCACCCAGGCAGGCACCCCCCGTGTTCGAGAACCCCCTGGGACCGGGACTCTTCCGGTTCCTGAAGGACCTGAAGACGCACAACGACCGGGACTGGTTCCAGGCGAACAGGGCCCGGTATGAGGCCGAGGCCCGGGACCCGGTGCTGCAGCTCATCGCGGCGTGCAGCGAGCCGCTGGCTTCGATCAGCCGGCACTTCGACGCCGACCCCAGGCCCTCGGGGGGGTCGCTGTTCCGCATCTACCGCGACACCCGGTTCAGCCGGGACAAGAGCCCCTACAAGACGCACCTTGGCGTGAACTTCCGCCATCATTCGGCCGCGGCCGGCGGGGTGCATGGCCCGGGGTTCTACCTCCACTTCGAACATGGAGGCTGCTTCGCCGGCGGCGGGCTGTGGCATCCGGAACCCGACGCGCTCCTCAAGGTGCGGGAGGCCATCGCCACCCGTTCCGCCGCCTGGCGGAAGCTCCGGGCCGGCCTGGAGATCGAGGGGGAGGCCCTGAAGCGCGTGCCCCAGGGCTTCGATCCCGATCATCCCTGCGCCGAGGACCTCAAGCTCAAGGACTTCTATGCGAGCACGGGCTTCCGCGATCCGGAGATCCTGGCCCCGGACTTCCCGGACCATCTCCTCGCGGCCCTCCGCGAAGCCGCGCCCCTGGTGGCCTTCCTGTGCAGGGCGCTGGACCTGCCGTTCTAGCAGCTTTCGCAGTCGTCGCCGCAGGCCCCGCGCTCCATGCCGGCGGCTTCGCAGGCGCAACCACCCTCGCAGCAGCCGCCACCCCCGCCCACGAGGCTCTGCTCCGCGAGGGAGAGCATCTGCTGGTGGGGATCGCCCTTCACCCGCAGGGCGATGTTCACGGCCTGGATCATGTCCTCCTTGGAGGCGCCCAGGGTCTCGAGCTGGGCATGGTGGGCCCTGAAGGCCCGCTCGGCATTGGCCGCGACGGAGGCGCCCAGGGCGATGAGGTGGAGGGTGATGTCGTCGAGGCCCGCGGGGGTTCCCTCGGCGTGGGAGTGGGACTGGGCGGTCACGCGGTTCCTTCCTGCAAGGGCCCGGGCATCCGGGCTCCCGCCATTGTAGCCTCCGGGCCGGGCCTCAGAGGGTGCGCTTGAAGAGCCGGGTCGCCAGGGCCAGGGTCGCCAGCCCGAGCGCCCCCAGGAAGAGCAGATCCGGCAGGATGGCGTGGAAGCCCGCCTGCTTGAGCAGGGCGGACTTGAAGCCGTGGACCGCATAGGTGAAGGGGTCCACCGTCGCCAGGGCGCGCAGCCAGACCGGGAAGGCGTGGATGGGATAGATGGCGCCGCTGGGGAAGAAGAGCAGGGTGTTGAGGATGCCGAACATGGCGCGGGGCACGAGGGGATCCTCGATCCTGACCATCATGAGGAACATCATCGCGTTGAAGGCGAAGGACGTGGCGCCGATCATCAGCAGGAGCTGGAGCAGTATCACGGGATGGAAGATCACCCCGAGACCGGACATGAGGGAGCCCAGCACGGTGATGACGAAGCCCGCCATGACGGCCTTGATGGCGCCCGAGGCCACCAGGCCGAACACCAGCTCGAGCTTGGTGATGGGCGTGACGAGGAAGCCCTCGTGGACGCCCCGGGCCTTGTCGTCAATGTAGAGCAGCCCCCCGCCGATCATCACCGACACGAACATCGCCAGCGTGATGGAGCCCGGCAGCAGATACTTCATGTAGTCAATGAAGGGGTAGAGTTCCACGATGTCCAGGGAGAGGGACTGGACGACGCGGGGCATGACCTTCGGCTGGTTCAGCGCCGCCACCACCTCCTGCATCTTGCTTTCGAGGCTGCTGCTCATGAACTGGTCGGAGTTGTCCACCACCAGGCCCAGCTTCGGATCCTGGCCCTCCAGCACCCTGCGGGAGAACTGGGGCGGGATGATCACGGCGGCGTCCAGGCGGCCCGAGCGCACATCCTCCGCCGCCTGCTTGTCGCTGGCGTAGCGGACGGCCTTGAAGGTCTTCACGTTCGCGGCGATGGAGTCGAAGGCTTCCCACACCCGCAGCGCCTGGGGACCGCCGTCGTAATCCACCACGCCCATTCGGGCTCCGGTGATCTTGCCGCCGAAGGCGTTCCCCAGGATGACCAGCTGCACCAGGGGGAACACCATGGCCGCGAGCATGAGAGCGGGCGAGCGGAAGAACTTCCGCAGCTCCCGTTCGATGATGGCGAGCATCCGGTTCATGGCTGGCCTCCCGGCCTGGGGGGCGGGATGAAGGCGGGCGGCTTCACCTGCTCGTCCCGCAGCTGTCGCCCCGTGTAGTGGACGAAGACATCGTCCAGGGTGGTGTTCTGCACGCTGAGGGAGGCGAGGGCGAGGCCGGAGCGCACGGCGGTCTCCACCAGGGCGGTGGTGGTCCCGGAGCCGTCCGTCGTGAGCACGCGGAACATGCCGGCCCCCTCGGACTGGACGCTGGTGACGGACGGGAGCGCCTGGAGGCGCGCGGCCAGATCCTCCGGGGGTGCCTCGAACTGGGCCTCGATGACGTTGTTCCCGGGCACGCTGCGCTTGAGGTTGGCCGGAGTGTCCAGGGCCACCAGCTCGCCGTGGTCCACGATGGCGATGCGGTCGCAGAGGCGGTCCGCCTCGTCCATGTAGTGGGTGGTCAGGAGGATCGTCAGCCCGCGCTGCGCCTTGAGCGCCCCGAGCATCTCCCACACCGCCACCCGCGAAACGGGATCCAGGCCCGTGGTGGGTTCGTCCAGGAAGAAGATCCGGGGGCTGTGGACCAGTCCCCGGGCGATCTCCAGGCGCCGCCGCATGCCGCCGGAGAGGGTCCCCGTCTCGGCGTTCCGCCACTTGAGCAGGTCCACGGCCTCCAGCAGCTCCTCGATGGCCCGCCTGCGCTCAGCCCGGGGGACACCATAGAGCTTGGCGTAGATGGAGAGGTTCTCCTCCACCGTGAGGTTGATGTCGCTGGTGAGCGCCTGAGGGATCACGCCCATGCGCCGCCGCGCGGCATCGGGCTCCGCGACCACGTCGTGCCCCGCGATCAGCGCCCGCCCCTCGGTGATGGGGATCAGGGTGGTCATCATGCGGATGAGCGTGCTCTTCCCGGCGCCATTGGGCCCCAGCAGACCGAAGATCTCGCCGTCGGCCACGTCGAAGCTGATGCCCTTCACGGCCGTGAAGTCCCCGAACCGCTTGACGATGTGGTCCACCTGGATGGCAGGAGCACTCACGGGTGCACCAGCATCGCCTTCGGCACGAGCACCTCGGCGGTCATGCCCGGCACGTAGCGCTCCCCCGGGTTGGGGATGAGCAGCTTGAGCCTGACGGTCTTGATATCCCGCTTGATGCGGCTCACGTCGCGCTGGGTGGCGAAATCCCCCTCGGTGTACTTCACCAGCACCCGGCCCTCCAGGCGCGCCCCGCTAGGCATCACCACCGGCAGCGCATCACCGACCCGGACCGCATCGGCCTGGGTCTCGGGGATCCCGGCATAGACCCAGGTCTGGGAGAGGTCCGTGAGCGTGGCGATGGGTCCACCGGGGGTCACCACCTCCCCCTGGCGGGCCGCCAGGAGGGTCACGGTGCCCGAAACCGGCGCGAGGACGCGGGTGTAGCCCAGCTGGGCCTCCGCCTGGACGGTCTGGGCCCGGGCCGCGGAGGCCTGGTAGGTCCGTGCCTGGGCGGCCCGCAGGGCGGCCCGGGCCGCGGCAACCTGATCCCGGGCGGCCCGTTCCCGGGCTTCGGCAGCCTTCAGGGCCTCCACGGCCGCGTCCCGGTCCTGGGCGCTGGCCACCCCCGTCGCCGCCAGGGCCACGGTCCGGCGGGTGAGCAGGGCCTGGCTGGTGCGGTTGGCGACCGCCTCCGCCAGGGAGGCCTGGGCGGCCCGGAGGGTGGCGCGGGCATTGACCACGGCCCCGGCGGTGTCGCCCCGGGTGCTCAGCGCCGTGGCGGAAGCCGCCTGCTGGGCTGGCGCCAGCACGCTGTCGTCCAGCACCGCCACCAAGTCACCCGCCTTGACCTGCTGCCCCTCCTGCACGGCGAGGCGCACGATGCGGCCCCCGATGACGGGGCTCACCACGACCGTGTTGGCGTCCACCGTCCCCATGAGCACGAGGTCGGAGGAATGATTCCCGGTGAGGAGGTAGTAGGACAGGGCTCCCACAGCCAGGAGGCCCAGCAGGACGAAGATGCGGGTACGCGGTTTCACGGGGGTTCCTCAGGGTTGAGACGCGGTGTCCCGACTCGGCCGGGTCCCCTCGTTGAGGTCAGGGGGCAGGTCGGGAGGGGCTTCCAGGAGAAGGCGGGCCAGGACCCGGCCCGCCTCGCGGTCCTCGAAGAGGAGCGCGGCGGCGTGATCGAGGATCGCGGCCCGGCGCAGGCGCAGCATGTCCGGCTCCCGCGGGTCCCGATCCGTCATCTCCGCCAGGACGGGCGCGGCGATGAAGTAGAAGACATTGGCTCCGGTCAGGGAGAGGGCGGTCTGCGCGGGATCCAGGCGCCTGAATTCCCCGCTGCGGATCCCCTCCTGGAGGATCTCGCAGACCCTGGCGTGGAGGGGACCGAAGTAGCTCTGGGCCATGTGGGGCAGGCTGGCGGACTCCCCGCTCCGGGCCCGCATCATCTCGTGGCCGAGTACCCGGGCGTAGTCCCGGGAGGACGCCATGCGGTCGAAATTCGCCCGCACGTAGCGCAGGATCCGGCTGCCGGCGCTTCCGGGGCCGGCGAGGATGCCCAGGTAGTACTCCTTGAGCCCGACGAGGATGGCGTCGAGCGCCGCGGCATAGAGCGCCTGCTTGGTCCCGAAGTAGTAGTGCAGCAGGGCCTTGTTCACCCCGGCCGCCCGCGCGATGGCATCGGTGCGCGCCCCGGCTTCGCCGCGCTCGGCGAACTCGGCGATGGCGGACCTGAGGAGGGTTTCCCTGGGGTCGCCCGGACGGGGATGGAGGGGGGAGGACATGGTTTAACCACACGGTTAAACCATTAGGTTAAACCCCCTGTAGGACCTGTCAAGCCCATGGGGGCTCAGGCCCCCTGGGCCAGCCGGGTCAGGATCTCCAGGGCATCGGCGGGCCCCATGACCAGCAGTTCGTCGCCGGCCTGGAAGCGCTCGTCCCCGGAGGGGTTGAACTGCAGCCCCGCCCCCGGATGCACCAGGCCCACGAGGAGCGAACCCGTGGCGTGGCGGAGCCGGGCCTCCCGGAGGGTCTGTCCCACCAGGGACGAGTCCGGGGCGATGGCGATGCGTTCCAGGCCGAGCTCGAGCTGCTCCTGCTGGAGCACCACGTCGAAGAAGTTCATCACCTCGGGCTTGAGGAGGAGGGCCGCCATGCGGCGCCCGCCGATCTCGTAGGGGCTCACGATGTGATCGGCCCCCGCCGCCTTCAGCTGGCGCTCGGTCCCCAGCTTGGCGCTGCGGGCGACCACCGGGAGGTCCGGCCGCATCTGCTTGACGGTGAGGGTGACGAGGACGTTGTCGGCGTCGGTGGTGAGCGCCGTGATGAGGCCCCGGGCCCGGTGGATTCCCGCCTTCCGGAGGATCAGCTCGTCCAGCGCATTGCCGTAGAGGATCAATTCCCCTGCGAAGCGCGGGCTGCGCCCCTTGGTCTCGTCCTGTTCCACGATGACGAAGGGGATGCCCGCCTTCTTGAGCTCCCAGGCAGCCTGGAAGCCCATCTTGCCGAAGCCGCAGACGATGATGTGGTCCTTGAGCGAGTCGAGGCGCTTTTCCATGCGGCGCTCCATCAGGTAGCCCCGGAGGTCCCCTTCCAGGATGAGGGCCGTGAGGTTGGACAGGGCGTAGGTGGCCACGCCCAGTCCGGCGATGAGGTAGAAGATGGTGAACAGCTTCGTGTAGGCGTTGACGACCCCCAGTTCGCGGAAGCCCACGGTGAAGAGGGTGGTGATGGCCATGTAGAAGCTGTCGAGCCCGTCGAGACGGGCCAGCAAGTGGTAGCCCGCGGCCCCT
>DAIDKC010000229.1 GCA_027451045.1 Holophagaceae bacterium
AACGCCCTGGACGTGGTGTGGACCCTGGATCTGGACGGGAACCTGGCCTACGTGAGTCCCGCCATCGAGCGCCAGCGGGGCTGGACGCCGGAAGTCTTCATGGCCCTGGATCCCTCCCTCCGCGCCCTGGGCGGCACCCACAACGGGCACATCCAGGGCATCCTCGCCGCGGCACGGACCCTCTCCCCCGGCACCCAGCCCCCCGGTGCCACGCGGTGGACCGAGGCCACCGTGGCCTGCAGGGACGGGCGCCAGATCCAGGTGGAGGCGCGGTGGCGGGTGGTCTGGGGGCCCGACGGGAGGATGCTCGGCATCCAGGGGGCCACCCGGGACATCACGGAGCGCAAGCGCATGGAGGCCGAGCGCGAGCAGCTGATCCAGGACCTCACCCGGGCCCTGGCCGAGGTGAAGGCCCTCAGCGGCCTCCTCCCCATCTGCAGCAGGTGCAAGAAGGTGCGGGACGATCAGGGCTACTGGCAGCAGATCGAGGCCTACCTCTCCGAGCACACCGAGGCCACGTTCACCCACGGCCTGTGCCCGGACTGCGCCCGGGTCTTCCGGGAGGAGATCCAGGCCCGCCGATCCCCTCCGCCGGGCGAAGGGGAGGGTCCTTGAAGGTCGCGTTCATCGGCACCCACGGGGTCGGGAAGACGACGCTCTGCTACGAGCTGGCCGGCGCCCTCAAGCGCGAGGGCCTGCACGTGGACATCGTGAAGGAGGTGGCCCGCCTGTCGCCCCTCCCCATCAACCAGAAGACCTCCCTCGAGGCCCAGACCTGGATCTTCCTCACCCAGATGGCCGAGGAGATCCGCTCCGCCAGCCAGCACGACGTGGTGGTGTGCGACCGCAGCGTCCTGGACAACTACGCCTACATGCTGTTCGGCTTCGGGCGCCAGAGGGCCATCGAGCGGTTCATGCAGCACTGGATGAAGGGCTACGACCTGCTCTTCAAGGTGCCCTTCGCGGGGGATGTCGCGGCCGACGGGGTGCGGGACACGGACACCTTCTTCGCCGAGTCCATTGATCGGCTGGTGGACGACCTCCTGGCGGAGCAGAAGCTCCCCCATGTCCGGCTGGACCCCGGGGACCGCCCCCACTGGATCCACCGGGCCAAGGAGGTGGTGCTGCACCATCCGAAGGCCCAGAAGCGCCTGCTCCAGGACCGCTGAGGGCCGGGGACTTGTGACAGAGATCCCCATGGGGGCTGCCTACTCCAGGTAGGATTCTGGCATGGAGGACTCCATGGTCATCATTGATGCCCCCCTCGTGCGAGGCGGCAGCTTCCTCTTCCATCCCGCGGGATCCCTGCCCCAGGCCACACCCGAGGACTGCGGCGAAGAGGCCCTGGCCATCGCCGGGGCCGCCCGGGACTTCGTGGACGGGGAGATTCTCCCTCGGGACGAGGCCATTGACCACCTGGACCTGGACCTCACCCGCGAGCTCCTGCGCAAGGCCGGTGAACTGGGGATCCTCGGCATCGAGATCCCCGAGGCCTACGGCGGCCTGGACCTGGAGAAGAAGACCGCCCTCCTGGTGCTGGAGCAGATGGCCCGCCAGGCCAGCTTCTCCACCAGCTACGGCGCCCACACCAGCATCGGGACGCTGCCCATCGTCTACTTCGGGAACGAGGCCCAGAAGGCCCGGTACCTGCCGAAACTGGCCACAGGCGAGTGGATCGCGGCCTACGCCTTGACGGAGGCCGGCAGCGGATCGGACGCCCTGGGCGCCAAGTCCACCGCCCGGCTGGAGGACGGCCACTGGGTGCTGAACGGCACCAAGGCCTGGATCACCAATGCCGGGTTCGCCGACGTCTTCGTGGTGTTCGCCAAGGTCAACGGCACCCACTTCAGCGCCTTTCTCGTGGAGCGCACCGATCCCGGCGTGAGCACCGGGGCCGAGGAGAAGAAGATGGGCATCAAGGGCAGCTCCACCCGCACCGTCATCCTGGACAACTGCCGCATTCCCGAGGACCGGCTGCTGGGCGGCAAGGGCAGGGGCGCCCGCATCGCCTTCGGCATCCTGAACGTGGGCCGCTTCAAGCTGGGCGCCAGCTCGGCCGGAGCCGGCAAGCGGGTGCTGGCCTACACCCTGAAGTACGCCGGGGAGCGCCACCAGTTCGGCAAGCCGCTCACCTCCTTCGGCCTCATCCGCCAGAAGCTGGCCAACATGGCCGTTCGGATCTTCGTGGGGGAGAGCATGAACTTCCGCACCATCGGCTACCTGGACGACGCCCTCGCCCGGACCAGTTGGGAGAGCGAAACGGGCGGCGCCGACAAGATGAAGGCCATCGAGGAGTTTGCCTTGGAGGCCTCCATGGCCAAGGTCTGGGGCAGCGAGGCCCTCTGGGCTACCGCCGACGACGCCGTGCAGAGCTTCGGCGGCGCGGGCTTCAGCGCCGAGTACCCGGCGGAGAAGATCTACCGGGACTGCCGCATCAACCGGATCTTCGAGGGCACCAACGAGATCAACCGCCTGCTCATCGCCGCGACCTTCCTGAAGCGCTGCGGCGGGCCCGACGGCCTCCCCCTGGGCGAAGCACGGCCGGCGGCCGGTCCCGTGGACGCCCCCCTGCTCGGTCTCGCGGAAGGCCTGAAGGCCCGGGTGGCGGACCTGGCCGCTCTGGCCCAGCAGGCGCAAGGCCCGAAGCTGCTGGAGAACCAGGAGGCCGCGGCACGGCTCAGCAACCTGCTGATGGAGGCCTACGCCACGGAATCCGCCGCCATCCGGGCCCACCGGATGACCGTGGCCGGCCACCGCTGGGCGGAGCTGGCGCGGGATCTGGCCCTGGTCCAGGCCCAGGAAGCCTGGCTGCGCCTCCAGTCCGAGGGGACGCTGCTGGCCGCCGAACTGGCGGAGGGGGAAGCGCTCGGGGAGGTCCTCGCCGCGCTGCGGGACGACGCGCCCCGTCCCGTTCCCCTCGCCCCCGTCCGCGCCCGCATCTCCGAAGCCCTGGTGGCGCAGGGCCGCTACCCGGTCACGCCCCTGTAGCCCGCCGCAGGCACATCCGGCCCGGGGGTCAAACCGGCTCGGGCACGGGCGCCCCCGCCGGTTCGGCACAGGGCTCGGAGAAGGTCAGGACGAAGGTCGCGCCGGATCCCCCGGCCGGCGCGAGCTGGATGTCGCCGCCCACCTCGGCCAGGAGCGCCCGGCTGGAGGCCAGTCCGAGGCCGGTCCCGTGCCCGGATCCCTTGGTCGTGAAGAAGGGCGTGAAGAGGCGGTCCCGCACAGCGTCCGGGATTCCGGGCCCGGTGTCCGAGACGAGGATGACGGCGCCCCCGGTCCCACCCTCCCCGCGGCCCACCCGGATCCGGAGGTCCCCTCCTTCCGGCATGGCATCCCGGGCGTTGGCCACGAGGTTGGCCAGGACCTGCTCCAGGAGCGCCCGGGAGGCCACCACCTCCGGGAGGGGTTCCTCGATCTCGACGGCCAGGCGGATCGTCCGGGGGAGCAGCATCCTCAGGAGAGGTTCCACCTGCCGCACCTCCCGCCCCAGATCCAGGGGCTGCGGGGTCTCGATCCCCCGGCGGGCGAAGGTCATGACGCGGTGTCCCATGTCGGCCAGGGACTCCGTGGAACGCCGGATGCGGTGCAGGTGCTTCTCCGCCGCGGAGGGCACCGTTCCGGTCTCCCGCAGCGCCAGGTCCACGGATCCCTGCACCACGCCCAGGGCGTTGTTGAGGTCGTGGATCATGCCCGCCCCGAGCAGCGCCAGGGTGTTCATGCGCTCGTAGCGCAGCTGCCAGGCCTGGAGTTCCCGCAGCTCCCGGGTGCGGGCCTCCACCCGGGCTTCCAGGTCGAGATTCAGCCCCTTGATCTCCCGCATGAGGAGGATCTGGCGCAGGATCAGCAGGCCGGTGATGGCCAGCAGGGTCACGGCCGGCCACAGCACGTAGCCCCCCTCGCGCCAGAGCGCCAGCGCCAGGACGGGGCCGAGCAGCAGGAACGGGAGGAAGGGAACCAGTTCCGGCAGGTTGAAATGGACCTGGCCGTGGTCCGGGCAGGCCTCCACGGGGCGCGGGGCGCGGGCGGCCACGCCCAGCAGGAGGGGATGGGCGGCCAGCAGGGCCAGGGCCGGGCTGTGGATGCCCGCCCGGACCCAGATGGAGACCACGCCGAAGGCGCTGGTGAGGAGGATCTGGCCCACGAGGATGATGCCGATGGGACCCAGCCACCGGCGGGGGCATCCCAGGAAGAGGAAGGCCGCCACGCCCCCGGTGGCCGCGATCTGGAAACCGAGCAGCAGCAGGTGGGCGTGGTGGGTGGTGTCCCCCCGGAAGCCCTCGTGCCAGGTGCCTCCCATCCAGAAGAGCAGCCACATGGAGGCGGCCGTGAAGATGCCCGCCAGGGCGTTC
The DNA here is from genome assembly GCA_027451045.1 of Holophagaceae bacterium. Classification (GTDB taxonomy): domain Bacteria; phylum Acidobacteriota; class Holophagae; order Holophagales; family Holophagaceae; genus Geothrix. Next base: position 4,353 of record DAIDKC010000229.1, read on the forward strand.
AGGAGCCCGTTCCCCCCGGCGGCACGGGAGCCTTTCCCCAGGGGCCAGTGCAGAATGCCCGCCGCCGCGAAGGATGCCGCCCCCAGCGTGAGCCCGA
>DAIDKC010000230.1 GCA_027451045.1 Holophagaceae bacterium
AGAGCTGGACCCGCATCGACTCGGGCATCCCCGTGGGCGCCTTCACCCGCGTCGTGCGCGCGGACGAGCGGCGCCGCGGGCTCCTCTTCGCGGGCACGGAGACCGGGCTCTACCTTTCCTTCGATGACGGCGCCTCCTGGGAGCCCTTCCAGCGCAACCTGCCCGTGGTGCCCATCACGGACCTGGCCGTTCACGCGGGCGACCTCATCGTGGCCACCCAGGGCCGCGCCTTCTGGGTCCTCGACGACCTGGACAGCCTGCGCCAGTGGAAGCCGGAGCTCGCCGCCGAGCCCCTGCATGTCTTCCAGCCCCGACCCGCCATCCGCGCCGACTACGGACAGGCATGGTGGATGGACCCCGATGCCAAACCCCGCGCCATCGGCCAGAACCCGCCCACGGGCGCCATCCTGGACCTCTGGCTGAAGGAGGCCCCGGACAAAAGGGATCCGCTCACGCTGGAGGTGTACAGCGGCCAGGAGCTGCTCCGCAGCTTCAGCAGCACGCAGGCCGACGCGCACGACGGCGAGCCCGCCGAGAAGCCCCTCAAGCTCCAGGCCGGCTTCAACCGCGTCACCTGGGACCTCCGCATGTTCCGCCCGCACCTCGTCCCCAAGGCCATCATCTGGGGCGACACCCGCGGCCCCGAAGTGGCCCCCGGCACCTACACCCTGCGCGTCACCTACCGGGGCACCACCGTGTCGCGGGAGCTCCAGGTCCGCCCCCGTCCCGGCGTGACGGCCAGCGAGGCCGACCTGAAGGCCCAGGCCGACCTGCTCAAGGCCATCCGCGACCGCGTGACGGAGATCCACCAGTCCGTGGTGCAGATCCGGGATGTGCGGGCCCAGGTCAAGGCGCTGCTGGACCGGGCGGAGAAGCTGGGGAAGGCCGAGCCCCTGAAGGCCCCCGCGAAGGCGCTCACGGACAAGCTGGATCCCCTGGAGGCGCGGTTCGTGAACCCGAAGCTGAAGAGCGAGCAGGATCCGTTGAACTTCACCCCCGCGCTGGACCACCAGTTCATCGGGCTCGCGGGCGTGGTGGGCAGCGGCGATGCCGCGCCCAGTCCCTCGTCCCTGGCCTACTACGCCCAGGAGAACGCCGTGCTGACCGGCCTCCAGGCCGAACTGGCCCAGGTGTGGGGCCACGAACTCGCCGCCTTCGACCAGGCCGTCCGCGAGGCCGGCATCCCCCCGGTGATCGTCGTGCCCCGGGCGAAGTAGGCCTTACCCCTCCGGCGGCCACGCCTCCAGTTCCCAGGCCTCCATCCGGGCCCGGTCCGCGAGGATCTCCCGGGTGGGGCCGTCCGCCACGAGGCGGCCGCGGTGCAGCACCAGGGTGCGGGGGCACAGCCGCACCGCCAGGTCCAGATCGTGGGTGGCCAGCAGCCGGGTGTGGGTGAAGGTCCGGAGCAGCTCCACCAGCAGGCGCCGCCCGCGGGGGTCCAGGCCGGTGCTGGGCTCGTCCAGCACCAGGATGTCCGGGGCCATGGCCAGCACCGCGGCCAGGGCGCAGCGCCGCTTCTCGCCCATGGACAGGTGGTAGGGCGCCTTCCTTGCCAGGTGCGCCGCGCCGACGCGCTGGAGGGCGTCGAGGCCCCGCGCCTCGGCCTCTTCGGCCGGGAGCCCGAGGTTCCGCGGACCGAAGGCCACGTCCTCCAGCACGGTGGGCATGAAAAGCATGTCGTCCGGATCCTGGAACACCATCCCCACCGTGCGGCGGATCTGGACCAGGGTGTCCGGGTTCACCGGCAGCTCCCCCACCCGCACCTCCCCGGCGGCGGGCCGGAGGGAGCCGTTGAGGTGCTTCAGCAGGGTGGACTTCCCCGCCCCGTTGGCGCCGACCAGGGCCACGGCCTCGCCGTGGTGCAGGGTGAAGGTCGGGCCATCCAGGGCCAGCGTGCCATCGGGGTAGGCATGACGGAGATCGCGGACATCGAGCAGGTGGTGGCTCACGGTGCGCCCCCCGGCAGAAGGCTTCCCAGCAACACCGGCAAGGGCCGCCAGCGGCAGAGGATGAAAAAGGCCGCCCAGCCCAACAGGAAGGTCCACTCGCGGCGGCGGAAGCGGCCCTGGACGCGCTTCGGGAGGGTACCCTCGAAGCCCCGGGCGCAGAGGGCC
>DAIDKC010000231.1 GCA_027451045.1 Holophagaceae bacterium
CAGGCCGCGCAGGTACTCCACGTGGGCGCCCTCCAGCTGGCGGGTGCGCTCGCCGACCCAGAGGGTGTGCGCGCCCAGGTGGTAGTAGGCTCCGGCCTCGGGCACCCAGCGGGTGAGGGCCTCCTCGTAGGGCAGCAGCAGGGCCTCGTGGCTGGTGAAGAAGTCCACGCGCTCCAGGGCGTCCCGCTGGACGCTGCCCAGGGCCTCGAGGAAGTCCAGGGACTCGCGGACCTGGTCCAGGGTGCGACGGTACTCGGGCACCTCCCCCGTGCCGCCGGGCAGCTCCCAGCGTTCGGGGTGGTGGAGGTCCGCGAAGCCACCGGCCGCGAGGGCCCGGAGATGGTTGAGGGTGGCGGCGGCGTGGAAGTAGGCCTCCAGCATCCGGCCCGGATCCGGCCGCCGGGCCTCCGGCGTGGGCTCCAGGCCGTTCACGAGGTCGCCCCGGTAGCTGGGCAGCTCCCGGCCCTGGACCCTTTCGGTGGGCTGGCTGCGGGGCTTGGCGAACTGGCCGGCGATGCGCCCCACGCGCACCACGGGCTTCCGGCCCCCGTGGGTGAGGGCCACGGACATCTGGAGCAGCACCCGCAGCTTGTCCTCGATGGCCTCGGGGGTGCAGTCCTTGAAACGCTCAGCGCAGTCCCCGCCCTGGAGCAGGAAGCGGCGGCCCGCCGCGGCCTCTGCCAGCAGGCCCCGCAGGCGATCCACCTCCCCGGGCGCCACCAGGGGGGGCAGGCGGCGAAGCCGCGCCAGCACCCCCTCCAGCGCCGTGGGATCCGGGTAGGCGGGCTGCTGGCCCGCGGGGAGGCGCGGCCAGCTGTGGGGCGTCCAGGGAGTCATCGGGCCTCGGGTCGAAGGCCCAGTGTAGCGCCGTGCCTCAGGCCGGTTCCGCCTGCACGGGCATGACCCAGCGGTAGCCTTCGCCCCCCACCGTGGTGATCCAGGGATTGCCTCCGGCCTCGTCCCCGAGCTTCTTCCGGAGGTTGGCGATGTGGACATCCACCGTCCGGGTGGCGGGCCGGGCATCCGCCTCCCAGGCCAGCTGCAGCAGCTCCTTGCGACTATGGGTGCGGCCCGGGTGGGTGATGAGGATCTCCAGCAGCCGGAACTCCCGGGGGGTCAGGTCGAGGAGCCGCCCGGCCCGCCGGGCCTCCAGCCGGGGGAGGTCGAAGCGGAAGGGGCCGGAGAGGAGCACGGGCGGGCGGTCCAGGGGGCGGGTGCGCCGCAGGATGGCCTTCACCCGGGCGATGAGCTCGAGCACCGAGAAGGGCTTCACCATGTAGTCGTCCGCGCCGAGGCCGAGGCCCTGCAGGCGATCCGTCTCCTGGCCTCGCGCCGTGAGCATCAGGACCGGGACCTCGTCCTGGCGCTCGCGAAGAATCCTCAGGACTTCGAAGCCGTCCATCTGGGGCAGCATGAGGTCCAGCACGATCAGGTCCGCCCGGTGCGCGGCGTGCTGGGCCAGCGCAGGCATCCCGTCCCCCACCGCGTCCACGGAGAAGCCTTCGAAGCTGAGGTTGTTGGCGAGGAGCTGGCAGAGGGAGGGCTCGTCCTCCACCACAAGGATGTGGGTCACGGCGGCTCACTCAAGGAACGGAGGCTTCCACAATGCTCCGGGCGGGTTGGAAAAGCAAGGCGCGCACCATGCTTTTTCTCATCCGCCCGCTCCGGCCTTACCCCGCGGGGATCTCGAGGGTGGCCAGGAACCCTTCGCCCGGCGCGGAGGCGAAGGCGAGACCCCAGCCCTCCCGCTCCGCCATCTGGGCGAGCAGGCTCAGGCCCAGGCCCTGTCCCTCCCTCAGGAAGCCCTCCTTGCCGGCCTCGCGCAGCCGCTGGAAGGGGCGCCCCAGGGCCTTCACCTGGTGGGGCGCCAGCCCGTCGCCGTCGTCCCGCACCTCCAGCACCAGGCGTTTCCGGAACCGCCGCGTGGCCACGGTGACAGGACCCCGGCCGTGGGCCAGGGCGTTCTCGAGGAGGGTGAGGAGGGCCGCCCGGAGGGAGGTGAGGGGGGCCCGGCCCGGGACGTCGCAGAGGTCCAGATCCAGGGGCCGGTCCTCGGCCTCGAAGCCGGGCCGGAGGTCGTCCACCACGTCGTGGATCCAGTCCGGGGTGGCCGAGGCCAGGGGGCCGGTGGCGGCACCCCCCCGGATCACGCGCAGCCCGTTCTCGATGATGACGGTGAGGCGGTCCACCTCCTCCCCGATCCGCAGGAGCTCCTCGTCCGCCCGCTCGGGGCTCAGGCGGCCCAGGCGCAGGGAATCGCAGCGGAACTTCAGCAGGGCCAGGGGCGTCTTCAGGCTGTGGGTGAGGGTGGCCATGCGGTCCGCGTCCAGCACCGCCTGGCGGCGGGCGCGGTGGCGCAGCCAGAGGCCGAAGCCGATGGCGAGGCCCACGAGGAGGGACATGAAGTAGGCGAGGGAGAGCTGCTTCCTGAGGCTGCGCTCGAAGGCCTCCTCGTGTGCCACGGAGGCGATGCCCGTCATCTCCCATCCCTCGCCGAAGGCGTTGGTCTTGATCTGCACGTTCAGCGGGTCGTTCTTGCTGCGGTAGGGGTCGGCCTGGAGGGCGGGCTCCCTCGCCCAGTCCTGGGGCACGAGGTTGGCGCGGTTCATGTCGCTTTCCCGCACCAGTCCCAGGCGGAGGGTCGGCTTGGGCCCCAGGGAGATGGCCAGTTCGCGCTCCACCTCCTGCGCCCCGGGCCGCCAGCGCTTGACCACGATCCACCGGTCGGAGAGGAGGACGATCGTGGCGATCTTCCCGTAGTCGGGATCCTGGTCTTTCGGCGGGTTCCACTCGAAGCGCTGGGCCGCCTCCGCATGGCTCGTCCAGTCGAGGTAGAGCTGGTTGAGGGCGCTGTTCGGATCGGCCCGCACCAGGTGGTTGCCCGCCCGGACCCAGAGGGTGCGCCGGTTGAAGCGGTCGAGGATGGCCACCACCAGGGGCTGGTCCGCGAGGAAGCGCCGGACCTCGGGTTCCGTGCCCGTGCGCAGGGAGGTGAGGATCGGCAGGGACTTCCAGTGCCCCTCCACGGCGTCGAAATCCGCCCAATGGGCGTTGGTGAAGGCGATCTGGGCGTCGTTGATCTGGTTGGCCAGGAAGATGAGCGGGGCGGCCAGGAGCAGCCCGGCCGTCACCAGGCCCGCGAGGATGAGCAGGAAGATGCCGCTCCGCTGCTGGGCGCGCTGCCAGCGGGTGGGCCCTTTCGGCCCGGGGTGCAGGGAGCGGAAGCGGGCGACTCGGTGGCGGTACATGCGAACTCGGGGAATGCCGCCAGCTTAGCGGCCCCCACCCGGGGCCGCCACCCGCGCCGGATTCAGCCCAGGGCCAGCATGCGCTCCAGGGGCTTGAGGGCCTTCAGGCGGGTGGTCTCGTCGAGCCGGATCTCGGGCTGGAGGTCCCGGAGGCAGAGGTAGAGCTTCTCCAGGCTGTTGAGCTTCATGTAGGGGCAGAGGCTGCAGTTGCATCCGCTGTCCACCGGCGCGGGGATCAGTTCGGCATCCGGGCGCCGCTGGCGCATCTGGTGGAGGATGCCTGCCTCGGTGGCCACGATGAAGGCCCTGGCGCTGTCCTTGGCCACGAAATTCAGGAGGGCGGCGGTGGAGCCCACGAAGTCCGCCAGCTGGTTCACGCTGGCCTCGCATTCCGGGTGGGCGATGAGTTTCGCCTCGGGGTGCTGGGCCTTCAGGGCCGCCAGGCGCTTGGCGGTGAACTGCTCGTGGACGATGCAGAAGCCCGGGAAGAGCACCATGTCCCGGCCCGTCTGCTGCATCACCCACCTGCCCAGGTGGCGGTCGGGAGCGAAGACGATCTTCCGCGCCTTCGGCAGGCTCTCCACCACGCGCACGGCGTTGCTGCTGGTGCAGATGACGGTGCTGAGGGCCTTCACGGCCGCCGAGCAGTTGATGTAGCTCACCACGTCGTGGTCGGGGTACTGCTCGAGCCATTCGGCGAAGAAGTCGGCGGGGCATCGGTCCGCGAGGCTGCAGCCGGGATCCAGGTCGGGGATCACCACGGTCTTCGTCGGGTTGAGGATCTTGGCGGTCTCGGCCATGAAGTGGACGCCGCAGAAGACGATCACCTCGGCGTCCGCCTTCGCCGCCTGCTGGCTGAGCTGGAGGCTGTCGCCCACGAAGTCGGCAAGGTCCTGGATCTCGGGCTCCTGGTAGTAGTGCGCGAGGAGCACGGCCTTCCGCTCCCGCTTCAGGCGCTGGATCTCGCGGGTGAGATCGAGGTCGGCGGGGATGCTGTCGAGGTCGGGGACGTAGAGGGCCGTGGCTTCCATGACACCTATTCTAGGCCCTTGTCCAGGAAGCGGCGGATCCGGCGCCCGGGCTCGGGGTGGTCGAACACCTCGGCGAAGGCGGCCCGCTCCCAGGCCAGGGCAGCCGGACGGGCGAGCCCCGCCTGCCGGGCTTGGAGGTTTCCGAGCAGCACCAGGGCCCGTTCACAGGCGCCGGAATCCGAAACCTGGAGTGGCGTGGGGGAGAGGCTTCCAGTACCCTGAGAACGGATCGCAGGGTCCAGGTGGATGTGGATGTCCGATGGCTGCCCCCCCGGGGTAGGCATCGGTCCAGGTCTATATGGGTTCATGCCTTTTCCGTCCAAAGGGGGACACATGGCCAAGGCGCAGGGGCTCGACACGTCCAGCATCGCACGGCTGGACCAGACCCGGATCAGCCAGTACTTCGGCTGCAACACCTTCAGCGAGCGCACCATGCGGGAGCGCCTCCAGAAGGTCGTCTACAAGGCTTATCGCCAGGCCCTCAAGCGCGGGGAGACCCTCTCGCCGGAAGTGGCCCGCAGCGTGGCGCTGGCCATGAAGGAGTGGGCCCTGGAACAGGGTTGCACCCACTTCACCCACTGGTTCCTCCCCATGACCGGGGCGACGGCGGAGAAGCACGACGCCTTCATCACCTGGGACGAGCCCGGCGCGGTCATCGAGCGCTTCAGCGGCAGCCAGCTCATCCAGGGCGAGCCCGACGCCAGTTCCTTCCCCTCGGGCGGCCTGCGGGCCACCTTCGAGGCCCGCGGCTACACCGCCTGGGATCCCGCCAGCCCGGCCTTCATCATGGAAGGCCCCCTGGGGAAGACCCTCTGCATCCCCACGGCCTTCGTCGGGTACCACGGCGAGGCCCTGGACCACAAGGTCCCCCTGCTGCGCTCCATGGAGGTCGTTTCCCGCCGGGCCCAGGAGGCCCTCGGACACCTCGGGATGAGGACGGACGGGGTGGTGGCCCAGTGCGGCCCCGAGCAGGAGTACTTCGCCGTGGACCTGGAACTGGCCCAGCGGCGGCCCGACCTCATGTTCGCCAACCGCACCCTCCAGGGTGCCAAGCCTCCCAAGGGGCAGGAACTCGAGGACCACTACTTCGGCAGCATCAAGGAGCGCGTCCTGGGCTTCATGCAGGACGTGGAGCTGGAGTGCTTCAAGCTGGGCATCCCGGCCAAGACCCGCCACAACGAGGTGGCGCCCAACCAGTTCGAGATCGCGCCCATCTACGAGCCCGCGAACCTCGCCAGTGACCACAACCAGCTGCTCATGGAGATCCTGAAGTCGGTGGGGGAGCGGCACGGCCTCGCCATCCTCCTGCACGAGAAGCCCTTCGCGGGGGTCAACGGCAGCGGCAAGCACGTGAACTGGAGCCTGGCCACGGAGGAGGGCGCCAACCTCCTGGAACCCGGGCACACGCCGGAGCAGAACCTCCAGTTCCTCTACTTCCTCGGCGCCACCCTGAAGGCCATCCACACCCACGGGGGACTCCTGCGCGCCGCCATCGCCAGCGCGGGCAACGACCACCGCCTGGGCGCCAACGAGGCGCCGCCGGCCATCATGTCCGTCTTCCTCGGCGCCCAGCTCAACCACATCCTGGAGGCCATCGAGACGGGGGATGCCGCCGATGCCTCGGCCCAGCGCATCCTCGATCTCGGCATCGCCAAGCTGCCGAACCTGGAGAAGGACGCCACGGACCGCAACCGCACCAGCCCCTTCGCCTTCACGGGCAACAAGTTCGAGTTCCGGGCCGTGGGTTCCAGCCAGCCCATCGCCCTGCCGCTGACCATCATCAACGCCGCGGTCGCCGAGGCCCTGGAGGAGCTCAATGTCCAGCTGGAAGACGAGCTGAAGGGCGGCAAGGAGCACCAGGCCGCGGTCATGGCCGTGGTCCGCCGGGCCATCCTGGAGACCAAGGCCATCCGCTTCGAGGGCAACGGCTACTCCGACGAGTGGAAGCGCGAGGCCGAGCGCCGCGGGCTCCCCCACGCCAAGGACACCGTGGCGGCCCTCCACATCTGGGAGGACCCTGCCTCGAAGGCCGTGTTCACCCGTCCCGGCATCCTGGGCGAGCACGAGCTCGAGGCGCGCGTCCACATCCGCCACGAGCAGTACCAGAAGGCCATCGCCATCGAGACCCAGGTGCTCCGCGAGATGGCGGAGACCCAGATCCTGCCGGCCATCTCGGCAGACCTGGGCGCCCGTGCGGAGAGCCTGGCGAAGCTGGCCAGCGTCGGCGTCCCCGTGCCCGAACCCCTGAAGGCCTCCCTGGCCGCCCAGGCCGCCCTGGCCGGCGAGGCCCAGATCCGCCTGCTCGACCTCAAGGCCGCCCTCGCGGAGGCCGAGGCCGTGGAGGATCTCCATGCGCGGACGGCCGCCTTCGGAGACCGGGTCAACGAGGCGAAGCATGCCCTCCGCGAGGTGCTGGATCGCCTGGAGGAGGCCTGCGATGCGGACCTCTGGCCGCTGCCGAAGTACTGGGAGCTGTTGTCTCCCCTGGTCTGAGGGATGGAAACGAAGCAACGGGCCGCATGAGCGGCCCGTTGCTTCGGGGTGGTGCGGTCTATCGCCCGAATCGGAACACGGCGCTCACCTGGAGCCAGGTGGCGGTGTCGAAGCCGAAGCCGTCGCTGCCGCCGCTGTCGGTGAAGATCTGGTTGAGCGTGCCCTCCAGCGAGAAGTTCGGCGTGAAGGTGAAGCCGCCGCCGCCCCGGACGCCCAGCTTCCCGCTCTGGGAGGCGCTGCCGCTGATGCGGAACCCGCCGGCGTTGAACTCGTAGTCGTCCTTGATGCTGTTCAGGGAGGCCCCTGCCACGGTGTACCAGCCCGAGCGCGGCCCCTCGAAGTGGTACACCCAGTCGGCCCCGGCCTGGAGGGCGGTGTACTCGTTCTTGGGATCGTCCGGGCCACCCCAGCCCGACCCGGGGAACTTGACGTAGGTGAGCTGGGCGCGGACCTCGTGGTGGCGGGTGATCATGAAATCGAGGTGGCCGCCGACATGGGCTCCGAAGAACTGGTTCGTGCCCAGGCCGGACTTGTCCTTCAGGTCGCCCACGGGCAGGGAGAGGCCCGTGTAGACGCCGCCGGTGATGCTCTGGGCGGAGAGGGCGACGCCGGCGAGGGCGAAGGCGATGGCGAGGGTGCGGCGCATGGATCCTCCGAAAGGCTCCCTCGGGAGCGCCCCCAGGCTAGTCCCGGTGCGGAACCCGCGCGTCATCCGTTCGGACTATTCCACCGTGACGCCGCGCCCGGAGCGGATCCGCTGCTCGATGCGCGTGGTGCTGTGGCCCGGCAGGAAGGGGATGAGCACCAGCCTGCCGCCGCGCGACTCCACATCCTCGCGTCCGACCACCGCCTCCGGGGTGTAGTCCCCGCCCTTCACGAGCACATCGGGCTGGAGGGCCCGGATGAGTTGCAGGGGCGTGTCCTCGTCGAACCGCACCACCGCGTCCACGCTGCGCAGGCCCAGGAGCACGGCCGCCCGGGCGGCCTCGTCCTGGAGGGGGCGGCCCGGGCCCTTCAGGCGGGCCACCGAGGCGTCGCTGTTGAGGCCGACCACGAGGAAGTCCCCCAGGGCCCGGGCATCCTCCAGGTACTTCACATGGCCGGGATGGATCAGGTCGAAGCAGCCGTTGGTGAAACACAGCACCCGCGGGCGCGGGATGGCCGCCAGGAAGGTGCGGGCGTCGGGGAAGAATCGGGGAGATGACAACATGCTTGATCCGGAATATACTGGAGCGCCTCGGACGTGTTCCGACAGGAGAAGGATGCCATGCCCCTCTACGAGTACCGTTGCGAAGCCTGTGGCCAGCGCGAGGAGAAGCTGGAGAGCATGAGCGCGCCGGCGGCGCATGACTGCCCGGCCTGCAGCGCTCCTGCAGGCATGAAGCGCCAGCTCTCCGTGACGGCCTTTGCCCTGGCCGGGGACGGCTGGTCCAGGAGCAGCGCCCCGGAGCCCGCCTCGTCCCCCGCTTCGGGAGGCGGCTGCGCGGGCGGAGCCTGCGGCTGCCCCTTCGCGGGTTGAACCATTGACTTTCCAGGCGCCTCCGATAGCCTAGATGGTTCCGGCCCCAGGGCCGGTGGAGCAATTCATCCGTCCGATGTCCCCCGGCCTCCGGTGCCGACGGGACCTCTCGGGCCCAGGCCCGGATCCCCCGGCGCCTTCCATGGAGGATGGTGTGCCTACCATCAATCAGCTGATCCGCCTCGGGCGGGAGACGTTCCAGAACAAGACGAAGAGCCCCGCGCTCGACGCCTGCCCCCAGAAGCGGGGCGTGTGCACCCGCGTGTTCACCACAACCCCGAAGAAGCCGAACTCGGCCCTCCGGAAGGTGGCCCGCGTGCGCCTCACCAACGGCATCGAGTGCACCACCTACATCCCCGGGGTGGGCCACAACCTGCAGGAGCACAGCATCGTGCTCATCCGCGGGGGCCGCGTGAAGGATCTCCCCGGCGTGCGCTACCACGTGGTGCGCGGCACCCTCGACGCCACGGGCGTGGCCGGCCGCAACCAGTCCCGTTCCAAGTACGGCGCGAAGCGTCCCAAGGCGGGCGCCGCCCCGGCCAAGAAGAAGTAGGTGAGGTGAACCATGGCCCGTCGTTCCGCCCCCCCCAAGCGTGAGATCCTCCCGGATCCCGTCTACAACAGCCTCATCGTCTCCAAGTTCGTGAACATCCTCATGGAGCGCGGCAAGAAGGCCACCGCCGAGCGCATCCTCTACGGAGCCCTGGAGATCGTCGCCAAGAAGACCGGCGAGGAGGCCCTGGAGGCCTTCCAGAAGGCCCTCAACAACATCAAGCCCACGGTCGAGGTGAAGTCCCGCCGCGTGGGCGGCGCCACCTACCAGGTGCCTGTGGAGGTTCCCCAGAACCGCCGCACCTCGCTGGCCATGCGCTGGCTCAAGACCTACTCCGCCTCCCGTGGCGAGCGCACCATGCGCGACAAGCTGGCGGGCGAGATCATGGACGCCATGAACTTCCGCGGCGCCTCGATCAAGAAGAAGGACGACGTCCACAAGATGGCCGAGGCCAACAAGGCCTTCGCCCACTTCCGCTGGTAGTCGCGTATCGGACCGGAACGGGCCGCCCCTGGGGCGGCTCGTTCCACGAAGGTCTTTGAGTCATACCCGATCTCGATTCCGTTCTGACCCTTTCAGGAGGCCGACGTGGCCCGCCAGACTCCCCTCGAGCGCTACCGGAACATCGGCATCATGGCGCACATTGATGCCGGCAAGACCACCACGACGGAGCGCATCCTCTACTACACCGGGAAGATCCACAAGATCGGTGAGGTCCACGAGGGTGCGGCCACCACCGACTGGATGGTGCAGGAGCAGGAGCGGGGCATCACCATCACCTCCGCCGCCATCACGGCTGCCTGGACTCCCCAGACGGGCCAGCAGAAGGGCGTGGAGCACCGCATCAACATCATCGACACCCCCGGCCACGTGGACTTCACGGCCGAGGTGGAGCGCAGCCTCCGCGTGCTGGACGGCGCCGTGGCCGTGTTCTGTGCGGTGGGCGGCGTGCAGCCCCAGTCCGAGACCGTGTGGCGCCAGGCCGACAAGTACGGTGTGCCCCGCCTGGCCTTCGTGAACAAAATGGACCGCACGGGCGCCGACTTCTTCCGCGTCGTCGAGATGATGCAGACCCGCCTCAAGGCGCGGCCCTGCCCCATCCAGATCCCCATCGGCGCCGAGGACAACTTCAAGGGCGTGGTGGACCTGGTCCTCATGAAGGCCCTCACCTTCGACGAGGCCGACAAGGGCTTCAAGGTCATCTACGGCGACATCCCCGCCGACCTGGTGGAGACCGCCAAGGAGTGGCGCGAGAAGATGATCGAGATGGTGGCGGAGGCCGACGAGGCCCTCATGGAGAAGTACCTCGGCGGTGAGGAGCTGACCGAGGCCGAGATCCGGGAGGGCCTGCGCAAGGGCTGCATCTCCCTGATCTTCACTCCCATGGCCTGCGGCTCCGCCTTCAAGAACAAGGGCGTGCAGCCCATGCTCGACGCGGTCGTGAACTACATGCCCTCCCCGCTTGACATCCCGGCCATCAAGGGCGTGGACGGGGATGGCAACGAGGTGGAGCGCAAGGCCGACGACAACGAGCCGTTCAGTGCCCTGATCTTCAAGATCATGGCCGATCCCTTCGTCGGGTCGCTCTCCTTCATCCGGGTCTACTCCGGCGTCCTGGCCGCCGGTTCCGGGGTCTACAACGCCAACAAGGGTCGCCGCGAACGCATCGGTCGCCTCCTCCAGATGCACGCCAACAAGCGCGAGGACATCGAGGAGGTCCGCACGGGCGACATCGGCGCGGCGGTGGGCCTGAAGGATGTGCTCACCGGGCAGACCATCTGCGACGAGAACAACCCGGTGGTGCTCGAGTCCATGGACTTCCCGGATCCCGTGATCCAGGTGGCCATCGAGCCCAAGACCAAGGCCGACCAGGAGAAGATGGGCATCGCCCTGGCCCGTCTGGCCCAGGAGGATCCCACCTTCAAGGTCAAGACCGACCCGGAGACCAACCAGACCATCATCGCCGGCATGGGCGAGTTGCACCTTGAGATCATCGTGGATCGCATGATGCGCGAGTTCAAGGTCGAGGCCAACGTCGGCAAGCCGCAGGTGGCCTACCGCGAGACCATCCGCAAGCGGGTGGAGTCCGAAGGCAAGTTCGTGCGGCAGTCCGGCGGTCGCGGCCAGTACGGCCACGTCAAGCTCATCGTCGAGCCCAACGAGGCCGGGAAGGGCTACGAATTCATCAACGAGATCAAGGGCGGCGTGGTGCCCAAGGAATACATCAAGCCCACGGACGAGGGCATCCAGGAGGCCATGCATTCCGGCGTCCTGGCGGGCTTCCCCTGCGTGGACATCAAGGTGACCATCTACGATGGCAGCTTCCACGAGGTGGACTCCAACGAGATGGCCTTCAAGATCGCCGGTTCCATGGGATTCAAGGCCGGCTGTGAGAAGGCCAGCCCGGTCATCCTCGAGCCCATCATGGCCGTGGAGGTGGAGACGCCCGAGGACTACATGGGCGATGTCATCGGCAACCTGAACAGCCGCCGCGGCCGCATCGAGAACATGGAGGACCGCTCGGGCTCCAAGGTCATCACCTCCAAGGTGCCCCTGGCCGAGATGTTCGCCTACTCCACGACCCTGCGGTCCATGACCCAGGGACGCGGCACCTACACGATGCAGTTCTCCCACTACGAGGAAGCGCCCCGGAACGTGGCCGAGGAGATCGTGGCCAAGGTCAAGGGGGCCAAGTAGCGTAGCGGGGGTTCCGCGCTCCGCTTAGCTGCGCGCACACCCCCGCACCCCCCGCTGCTCAGCCCGGCGAAGCCGGTCCTCGCAGCCCTCGATTCAAGCCTTTTCTTGTTTTACCTGCAGTTTAAGCCCCATTCGGGGTGAGGCCGTCCTTCGAACCCTCGGGTTGCCGGGCCTCCTGATCCACCCGCTTCCTCCTCCGGGAGGTCGTGCGTTCTCTCAAAAAGCCGTTGCGATTCCAGCGGCTTTTGTTATGCTGGTCAGCCCTGTCCCCGTTTGCGGGATGGATTCAACCTGGGCGACCAGCGCCCCACGTCTATGGACGGCCCGCCGTCCCAATGGAGTGAGCATGAAGGACAACATCCGCATCCGTTTGCGTGCCTTCGACCACCGCCTGCTCGACCAGAGCACCCGCGAGATCGTGGACACCGCCAAGCGCACGGGCGCCCAGGTGGCCGGGCCCATTCCCCTGCCCACCCGGACGAACAAGTACACCGTCAACCGTTCCCCCCACGTGGACAAGAAGAGCCGGGACCAGTTCGAGATCCGCACGCACAAGCGGCTCCTCGACATCCTGAACCCGACCCAGAACACCGTGGACACCCTGATGCGCCTCGACCTGCCCGCCGGCGTGGACGTGGAGATCAAGGTCTTCAGCCGCCAGGGCAACCGGTAGGAGGGGGGAGACTATGTCCAAGGGAATCATCGGAAAGAAGCTGGGCATGACCCAGATCTTCAATGAGCAGGGCCAGATCGTGCCCGTCACGGTCATCCAGGCCGGCCCCTGCGTCGTCGTGCAGCGCAAGACCTCCGCCAAGGACGGCTACGAGGCCGTCCAGATCGGCTTCGTGGATCCCAATGGCGGCAAGCGCGCCTCCAAGGCGGAGAAGGGCCATTGCGAGAAGCAGGGCGTCGCGCCCGTCCGCGTGCTCCGCGAGATCAAGGTGGATGCCGCCGACGCCTCCAAGCCCGGCGACAGCGTCCTGGCCAGCGCCTTCGAGGCGAAGACCAAGGTGAACGTCACCGGCATCAGCAAGGGCAAGGGCTTCGCGGGCGTGGTCAAGCGGCACCACTTCGCCGGCGGCCGTGCCACCCACGGCTCCATGTTCCACCGCGCCCCGGGTTCCATCGGCGGGTCCAGCTACCCCAGCCGCGTCTTCCCGGGCATGCGGATGGGCGGCCACATGGGCGATGCCCAGGTGACCGTGCGCAACCTGGAGATCGCCAAGGTGGACGCCGAGAACAACCTGCTGCTCATCAAGGGTGCCGTCCCCGGCCCCAAGGGTGGGTACATCGTCATCAAGCAGGAGGCCTAGGATGGCAGCGTTCCAGCACCCCGTCGTCAACCTCGACAACCAGCCCGCGGGCACGGTGGACCTGCTGCCCGAGGTCTTCAAGCTCGAGGAAGTGAACCAGCACCTGATCTGGGAGGCCGTCCGCCACTTCCTGGCCAAGCGCCGCTCCGGCACCGCCAAGACCAAGGACAAGTGGGAGGTCAGCGGCGCCGGCAAGAAGCTCTGGAAGCAGAAGGGCACCGGCCGCGCCCGCGTCGGCTCCATCCGCAGTCCGCTGTGGAAGGGCGGCGGCACCGTCCACGGGCCCCACCCGCGCTCCTACGACTACGCCTTCCCCCGGAAGGCCCGGCGCGCAGCCCTGCGCAACGCCCTCTCCGCCAAGCTGGCCAGCGGGCAGATCCTGGTTGTGGAGAGCTGGGACGTGGCCTCGCACAAGACCAAGGCGCTGTCCCAGACCCTCGGCAAGCTCGGCATCACGGGTTCGGCCCTGCTGGTGGGCGCCGAGGCGAGCGAGAAGCTCCTCCTCGCCGCCGGCAACAATCCCAGGCTGCAGGCCGTCGAGAGCCTCGGCGTGAACGTCTACGAACTCCTCAAGTACGACCAGGTGGTCTTCTCCAAGGAAGCTGTCCTGGCCCTCCAGGAGGTGGTGAAGCCATGACCAAGATCTTCGACGTGATCCGCAAGCCCCTCCTCACCGAGAAGGGACAGATCCTGCGCGAGAAGAACATCCAGGTGTTCGAGGTGGCCACCTGGGCCACCAAGCACCAGATCCAGGAGGCCGTGGAGCTCCTGCTCCAGTCCAAGGTGAAGAGCATCCGCACCGTGCGGATTCCCAGCCGGACCAAGCGCCTCGGCCGCTTCGTGGGGACCGCCGGTCCCCGCAAGAAGGCCTATGTCGAACTCGCCGAAGGCTCCAAGGCCGAGTAGGCGTTTCCCTGGCGGACTGACAAGCCTTGCCCACTATCGCCCGCCCATCCCGCAACCCTGAGGCAAGAGGACGACGATGAGCATCAAACAGCTCAAGCCCACGACCCCCGGTCAGCGCGGCATGTCCAAGTCCGGCTTCGAGGAGATCACCGCGGACGCCCCCGAGCGCTCCCTGATCGCCAAGAGGAACCGGACCGGAGGCCGCTCCAACACCGGCCACATCACCACCCGCCACATCGGCGGTGGCCACAAGCGCCAGTACCGCATCATTGACTTCAAGCGGAACAAGCTCGAGGTGCCCGCCAAGGTGGCCACCATCGAGTACGACCCCAACCGCACCGCCCGTATCGCCCTGCTGGTCTACGCCGACGGCGAGAAGCGCTACATCCTGGCCCCCGACGGCCTGGAGGTGGGCCGCACCGTGGTGGCCGGCAAGAACGCCGACATCCTGGTGGGCAACGCACTGCCCCTGCGGAACATCCCCGTGGGCAACATCCTGCACAACATCGAGCTGAAGCCCGGCAAGGGCGGGCAGATCGCCCGCGCGGCCGGCACCTTCGCCCAGCTGGTGGCCAAGGACGAGGACTACGCCCAGCTCCGCATGCCCTCCGGCGAGATCCGCAAGATCCACCTGGACTGCTACGCCACCATCGGCACCGTCGGCAACCTGCAGCACGAGAACGTGCAGCTGGGCAAGGCCGGGCGCAAGCGCTGGATGGGCATCCGCCCGACGGTCCGCGGCGTGGTCATGAACCCCGTGGACCACCCGCACGGCGGCGGCGAAGGCCGGACCTCCGGCGGCCGCCATCCCGTGACCCCGTGGGGCCAGCCGACGCGCGGCTACAAGACCCGCGGCAACCGGCGCACGGACAAGTTCATCGTCAAGCGGATCAACTAGGAGGCACGACAATGGCACGCTCCCTGAAAAAAGGCCCGTTCATTGACGCCCACCTCCAGAAGAAGGTCGAGGCGGCCCAGGCGGTCAACGACAAGCGGGTGATCAAGACCTGGTCCCGGCGCTCCACGGTGGTGCCCCAGATGATCGGGCTCACCCTGGCCGTCCACAACGGCAACAAGTTCATTCCCGTGTATGTCACCGAGAACATGATCGGCCACAAGCTGGGCGAGTTCGCCCTGACCCGCACCTTCAAGGGTCACGCAGGCAAGGCCGACACCAAGGCGAAGGGGAAATAGCGATGGCAGAGATCGTTTCCAGCGCCACCGTTCGCCACCTGCGCGGCTCCGCCCAGAAGGCCCGCCTCGTGGTGGACCTCATCCGGGGCAAGCAGGTCGGCGAGGCCCAGTGGGTCCTCGCCCAGGCCAAGAAGTACGCCGCCGAGCCCGTCCGCAAGCTCCTGGATTCCGCCGTGGCCAACGCCCTCGACAAGAATCCCTCCGTGAATCCCGATGACCTCAAGGTCCTGGCGGCCTTCGTGGACGAGGGGTTCCGCATGAAGCGCGTCCGCCCTGCCCCGATGGGCCGGGCCTACCGCGTCCAGAAGCGCACCTGCCACATCACCATCCAGCTGGCCGCCACCGGCGGGGAGGAGTAGCCATGGGCCAGAAAGTCCATCCCTACGGGTTCCGGCTCGTCCACCAGCGGAACTGGCACAGCAAGTGGTTCTCCAAGCGCGAGTACGCCACCCTCCTGCACGAGGACATCAAGCTGCGCGCCGAGCTCAAGAAGCAGCTGCACAGCCTGAACGCGATGATCTCCAAGATCGACATCGAGCGCGCCGCCGACAAGGTGACGGTGCGGATCTTCACCGCTCGCCCCGGCATCGTCATCGGCCGGAAGGGCGCCGAGATCGACAAGCTGCGCGAGGACCTGCAGAAGCGCCTGAACCGCCCGGTCTCCGTGGACATCCAGGAGATCAAGAAGCCCGAGGTGGATGCCCAGCTCGTGGCCGAGGGCGTGGCCCAGCAGCTGGAGCGCCGCATCGCCTTCCGCCGCGCCATGCGCAAGGCCGAGGAGGCCGCCATCCGCTTCGGCGCCAAGGGCTTCAAGATCAAGGTTTCCGGTCGCCTGAACGGCGCCGAGATCGCCCGGACCGAGGACTACCTCTCGGGCCAGATGCCCCTCCAGACCATCCGGGCGAACGTGGACTACGGTTTCGCCGAGGCCCGCACCACCTACGGCGTCATCGGCATCAAGGTGTGGGTGAACCTGGGCGACCAGGTTGTCGAGACCGTGAAGCGCTGAGGTGAACCCATGCTGATGCCCAAGAAAGTCAAGAACCGCAAGACCCAGAAGGGCCGCACCCGCGGCACCGCCACCCGGGGCAGCGAGCTCGCCTTCGGGGACTACGGCCTCAAGGCGATGGAGCACTGCTGGCTCACGAACCGCGAGATCGAGGCCGCCCGTATCGCCATGACCCGCCACATCAAGCGTGGCGGCAAGATCTGGATCCGCATCTTCCCCGACCGGCCCACCACCTCCAAGCCTGCCGAGACCCGCATGGGCTCCGGCAAGGGGGCTCCGGATGGCTGGGTGGCGGTGATCCGCCCCGGCCGCATCCTCTTCGAGATGGAGGGGGTGACCGACGAAGTGGCGCGCGAGGCCCTGCGCCTGGCCCAGATGAAGCTGTCCGTGGCGTCCGAAGTCGTCACCCGCACGCCGCCGGAGGAGTGATCGCCATGTCCAAGAAGAATCCCTTTTCCGAACTGACCGGCAAGAGCATCGAGGAGCTGGCGCAGCTGGAGGCCGAGCTGGCCGCCAAGCGCTTCACCCTCCGCTTCCAGCATGCCGTGGGCCAGGTCGAGAACACCGCGGAGATCCGCAAGACCCGCCGCGAACTCGCCCGTGTCAAGACCGCCCTTCGCGCGAAGCTGGCCTAGGAGACACCCATGAGCCTCGACAACAAGATGACCCGCAACGGCATCGTGGTCTCCAACAAGGCCGACAAGACGGTGGTGGTGAAGGTGGAGCGCAAGTTCCAGCACCCCCTCTACCACCGCACCGTCAAGCAGACCGCCAAGTTCATGGCCCACGACGAGACCAACGCCTGCGGCATCGGCGATGTGGTCACCATCGTGGAGACCCGCCCCCTTTCCAAGCGCAAGCGCTGGATGGTCCTCGAGATCGTCCAGAAGGCCGGCGAGTAAGGAGCTCACATGATTCAGATGGGAACCATGCTCACCGTCGCCGACAACTCCGGCGCCAAGAAGATCTGCTGCATCCTGCCCCTCGGGGGCGGCGTGGGCAAGATCGCCCAGCTCGGTGACGTCATCACGGCCTCCGTGAAGGAAGCCATTCCTGGCGGGACCGTGAAGAAGAAGGCCGTCGTCCAGGCGGTCATCGTGCGCCAGCGCAAGGCCTACCGCCGCAAGGACGGCTCCTACATCCGCTTCGACGAGAACGCCGCCGTGATCATCAAGAAGGACGGCGAGCCCGTCGGGACCCGCGTGTTCGGCCCCGTGGCCCGCGAACTCCGCGAGCGGAAGTACATGAAGATCGTCTCCCTGGCCCCCGAGGTGCTCTGATGGAAGCCCCGATCAAGATGAAGCTGAAGAAGGGCGACCAGGTTGTCGTCATCGCCGGGAAGGACAAGGGCAAGACCGGCACCATCCTCAAGGTCAGCCCCAGCACCAACCGCGTGACGGTCGCCGGGATCAACATGATCAAGAAGGCCACCAAGCCCGATGCCCAGACGGGTGCCGGCGGCGGCCTCATCGAGAAGGAGGCGCCCATCCACGCCTCCAACGTGCAGTTCCTGGATCCCAAGACCGGGAAGGCCAGCCGCAAGCGCGCCTGAGTCCCCTGGGGGTTCCGGTCTTCGACCTGCGGCTCCCAGGCCCCCGCGCTCCTGAGGCTGGGCTCCGCGGGTAATTCGCTTTCCCTCTTCCGCCTTTTCTGGGAAGATGGTGGTTCTGCCCCGTGCGCGGGGTGGAGATCCAGGGCGCCTCAGGCGCCATGACAACCGAGGTTGGGGGGAAACGGGCCGGAACGCCGTCCCAAGCCCCCCCGCTCTCCCGAACCCCTGGGGCATCGCCGCCCCACGGAAATGGAGGAATCCATGCCTGCCACGAAAGGCCACGCGGAGCCCCGCGTCCAGACCCGCTACCACCAGGAGGTGGTCGGGAAGCTCAAGGAGGAGTTCGCCTTCACCTCCGCCATGCAGGTTCCCCGCCTGCAGAAGATCGTCATCAACATGGGCGTCGGCGACGCCATCCAGAACATCAAGATCCTGGACACCGCCGTGGACGAGCTCACGGCCATCGCCGGCCAGAAGGCCGTCGTCCGGAAGGCCAAGAAGAGCGTGGCGCAGTTCAAGCTGCGCGCGGGGATGCCCATCGCCTGCATGGTGACCCTGCGCGGGCCCCGCATGTGGGAGTTCTTCGACCGGCTGGTCACCCTGTCCCTGCCTCGGGTCCGCGATTTCCGCGGCGTTCCGACCAAGTCCTTCGACGGGCGCGGGAACTACACGCTGGGCCTCAAGGACCAGGCGATCTTCCAGGAGATCGACTTCTCCAAGGTTGACAAGCTGAAGGGGATGAACATCACCTTCGTGACCACCGCCAAGAACGATGCCGAGGCGCGGGCCCTGCTGGGCCACCTCGGGATGCCCTTCCGCAAATAGGCTGAGGAGATCCTACCGATGGCCAAGATTTCCAAGATCGTCAAGGACTCGCGCAAGCCGAAGTTCTCGACCCAGCACCGCAACCGCTGCAAGTGCTGCGGCCGCCCGCGGGGCTTCATGCGCAAGTTCGAACTCTGCCGCCTCTGTTTCCGGAAGTTCGCCCTCCAGGGCGAGCTGCCCGGCGTCCAGAAGTCGAGCTGGTAAGGAAGGGACCCATGTACACCGATCCCATCGCCGACTACCTCACCCGCATCCGCAACGGCATCATGGCGGGCCATGACGCCGTGGTCGTGCCCGCCTCCAAGCTGAAGGCCCAGCTCTCCGGCATCCTCAAGCAGGAGGGCTACATCCACTCCTTCCGCCAGGTGGAGCACGAGGGCCGCGACTACCTCGTCCTCAACCTGAAGTATGTGAAGGACAAGGAGAACGTCATCCACGGCCTCCGCCGCGTGTCCCGGCCCGGGCTGCGCATCTATGCGGGCGTGAAGGAGATCCCTGATGTCCATGGCGGCCTCGGCATCGCCATCCTCTCCACCCCGAAGGGCCTCCTGACGGGGAAGGACGCCAAGAAGCAGAACCTCGGCGGCGAAGTGCTCGCCCAGGTCTGGTAACCCATCCTGAAAAGGGCCGTCAGGCCTTCATCTAAGGAAGAACCCATGTCTCGAATCGGAAAGAAGCCCGTGACGCTGCCGAAGGGCGTGAAGGTCACTGTCACCGGGTCCGAGGCCGTGGTCGAGGGCGCCAAGGGCAAGCTCACCTGCCCGATCCCTGGCGGGATCACCCTGGACGTGCAGGCCGCCTCCGTGAATCTCCACCGGGCGGATGACGCCCCCCAGACCCGCGCGTACCACGGCCTGACCCGCGCCCTGCTGAACAACGCGGTCGTGGGCGTGACCGAAGGCTGGAAGAAGGAGCTCGACATCGTCGGCGTCGGCTACAAGGCCGCGATGGAGGGCGGGAAGCTGCGCCTGGACCTGGGCTACAGCCACCCCATCCACTACGAGGCTCCCGCCGGCATCCAGATTGCCGTGGACAAGACCACGCACATCGTCGTGACTGGCACCGACCGCCAACTGGTGGGCCAGGTGGCGGCCGACATCCGGAAGTTCCGCAAGCCCGAGCCCTACAAGGGCAAGGGTGTCCAGTAC
This sequence comes from Holophagaceae bacterium, assembly GCA_027451045.1. GTDB lineage: Bacteria > Acidobacteriota > Holophagae > Holophagales > Holophagaceae > Geothrix. The sequence continues at coordinate 19,489 of DAIDKC010000231.1, forward strand.
ACCGGCGAGGTCATCCGCCGCAAGGCCGGGAAGACCGGGAAGTAGGGGGATACCATGGCCAACGATCTCATCATCCGACGCGAGAAGACCAAGGCGCGCATCCGGGGTCGGGTTTCCGGCACGCCCGAGCGCCCGCGCCTCACCATTTTCAAGAGCCTCAAGCGCATCTACGTCCAGGCCATTGACGACACCCGCGGCGTCACTGTTGCGGCCGCCAGCAGCCTTGAGAAGGACCTGCGGGGCAGCCTGAAGTCCGGTGCCAACATCGAGGCCGCCAAGGCCGTGGGCGCCAGCATCGCCGCCCGCCTGAAGGAGAAGGGCATCACCTCGGTGGTGTTCGACCGCAACGGCTACGTCTACCACGGCCGCGTCAAGGCGCTGGCTGACAGCGCCCGCGAAGCCGGGCTTCAGTTCTAGGGGGAAGCCATGGCGACTGCAGACATCAAGGAAACCAAGGAAGCGAAGAACCCTGAGGCCGGGGAATTCAAGGACCAGGTCATCTACGTGGGCCGCGTGACCAAGGTGGTGAAGGGGGGCAAGAACTTCTCCTTCTCCGCGCTGGTGGTCGTGGGCGACGGGAACGGCAAGGTCGGCTTCGGCCTGGGCAAGGCCCTCGAAGTGCCCTCCGCCATCAAGAAGGGCATCGAGAGCGCCAAGCGCAACATGATCCGCGTGCCGGTCACGTCGAACGGCAGCCTGCCGCACCCCGTGACGGGCGTGTTCGGCTCGGGCAGCGTGCTGCTGAAGCCGGCCCCCGAGGGCACCGGCGTCATCGCCGGCGCCGCAGTGCGCGCCATCATGGAGGCCGCTGGCATCCACAACGTGCTGACGAAGAGCCTGGGCTCCTCCAACCCCCACAACGTGGTGCGCGCCACCTTCGAGGGGCTGAAGACGCTCATGGATCCCTACACGGTCCTGACCAACCGGGGCCTGGACCAGGCGGAGGCTTAAGATGTCCGAACTGATCGGGAAGCAGGTGGTCCTGACCCTCAAGCGGTCCACCATCTGCACCACGCCCAAGCACCGCGCCTTCGTGCGGACCCTCGGCCTCAAGAAGATCGGGGATTTCCGCGAGTGCGAGTACACGTCCAATGTCCACGGGATCGTCAAGCTCATCCCGCACCTCGTTGACGTCCAGGTGAAGGGGTAATCCAATGAAGCTCAACGAACTCAAGCCCGCCGAGGGCGCCACGAAGTCCCGCAAGCGCCTCGGGCGCGGCAAGGGGTCCGGCCTGGGCAAGACCTCCGGCCGGGGCGAGAAGGGCCAGAAGTCCCGCAGTGGCGCCCGCAGCCGCCGCGGCTTCGAGGGCGGCCAGATGCCCCTGGTCCGCCGGCTGCCCAAGCGGGGGTTCACCAACATCTTCGCCCCCGCCACCCAGGAGATCGGCCTAGGCCTCATTTCCATCCACTTCCAGGACGGCGAGACGGTCTGCCTCGAGTCCCTCCGGGAGAAGAAGCTCATCAACGGCCGCATCGCGAAGATCGTGGTCCTGGCCAGCGGCGAACTGACCGCCAAGGTCAACGTGGTCGCCGACCGCATCACCAAGGGCGCCCGGGAAGCCATCCTGGCCAAGGGCGGCACCATCCAGGAGCCCCCAGCGAAGCCGGCCGAGTAGACCCCGATGAACTACCTCCGCAATATCTTCACCAACAAGGAACTGCGCAAGCGGGTCCTGTTCACCCTCGTCATGCTCTTCATCTTCCGGGTGGGGGTGCATGTCAGCGTTCCTGGCGTGAACACGGACAACCTGCGGGCTGCGCTCGAGCGGGGGGGAGGCAACGGCCTCTTCGATGTGGTGAACCTGTTTTCCGGGGGCGCCTTTCTCAAGTTCTCGGTCTTCGCCCTGGGTATCGCCCCCTACATCACGGCCAGCATCGTCTTCCAGCTGATGGGTGCCGTGGTGCCCTACCTCGACAACCTCCAGAAGAAGGAGGGCGAGGCGGGCCGGGAGAAGATCAACCAGTGGACCCGCTATCTCACTGCCGGGCTGGCCTTCGTCCAGGGGTTCGGCATCGCCTCCCTGGCCCTGAGCCAGAACCAGCCGGGGCTCGAGGTCGTGACCTCCTCCTTGTCCCCCACCAGCTTCCGCCTGCTGACGGCCTTCTCGCTGGCGGTGGGTGCCATGTTCGTGATGTGGCTCGGAGAGCAGATCACTGAGCGGGGGGTGGGCAACGGCATCTCCCTGCTCATCTTCGCGGGCATCGTGGCGGGCCTCCCCCGGGGGATCACCACGGTGAGCGCCATGATGGTTGAATCCTTGAAGAACGCCCCCAACGTGCCGCCCCCGGGCATCTTCCTGCTGCTCATCGCGGCCATGATCGTGGTACTCCTGGTCGTGGTCCTGGTGGAAAGCGCCTACCGGCGCATTCCCATCCACTATGCCCGGCGCGCCGATTCCGCTGGCATGTCCAGCCAGAAGAGCAGCTACCTGCCCCTCAAGGTCAACACCGGCGGCGTGATGCCAGTCATCTTCGCCAGCTCGATCATCTTCTTCCCGGCCACCATCGCCCAGTTCACTCGCTGGGAGTGGCTGGCGAAGGCGTCCGCCTACCTCAGCCCCCAGACCCACTTCTGGATCTACACCCCCGTCTTCGTGGGCGTGACGATCTTCTTCGCCTTCTTTTACACCAGCATCGTCTTCAATCCCGACGAGACCGCCGACAACATGAAGAAATCGGGCGGCTACATCCCCGGCATCCGCCCGGGAAGCGAAACGAGCATCTTCCTGGACAGCATCCTCTCCAAGCTCACCTTCGCCGGGGCGATCTACCTGGCGGTGGTCTCCATCGTCCCCCTGGTCATCCTGAACAACATCCAGGGCCTCAACTTCTACTACGGCGGCACCAGCCTCCTGATCGTGGTGGGTGTGGCGATTGATACCCAGTCCCAGCTCGACAGCCTGATGGTCATGCGCCGCTACGACGGCTTCATGGAGCGGGGTCGGGTGCGGGGCCGGGGCGGCAGGGGGAGGGCCACGGCATGAGCATCCGCGCCCACATCCTGCTCGGTGCTCCCGGCTCCGGGAAGGGCACCCAGGCCAAGCGCCTGGTCGAGACTTTCGCTTTGACTCACCTTTCAACCGGTGACATTCTGAGAGATGCCGTCTCGAAAGGGACGGAGATCGGCCTGAGGGCGAAAGCCATCATGGCCGAAGGTAAACTGGTGGACGACGACACGGTCAACGGCCTCGTCTTCGCGCGGCTGCTGGACGAGACCCGCGACGTGTTGTTCGACGGATACCCCCGAACCCTTCAGCAAGCCAAGGCCTTGGAAGACTTCCTCTCCTCCAAGAAACTGGAACTGGGAATGGTGGTGAACGTGGATGTCCCCCAGGACGTGCTTGAGGCCCGGGTGGTGGGCCGTCGCGTGTGCAGCAACAACGCCTGCGGCGCCATCTACCACCTGGAAACCAAGCCCCCCCGGCAGTCCGGTGTCTGCGATCTGTGCGGAAGTCCCCTGAAGCACCGGTCCGACGATACCGCCGAGGCCTTCCGGAGCCGGATGGCCGAGTTCAACTCGACCTTCCAGCCCCTTTTGGGCTTCTACCGAACCCGGCCGACCTTCCGGAGCGTGGATGGCCATCGCGCGCCGGAGCTGGTGTTTGAATCCCTTCGCCAGATCTTCGGAGCACGCGCTTGAGCAAAGAAGAAGCCATTGAGCTCGAAGCCACAGTGGTCGAGGCCTTGCCGAACGCGGTCTTCAGGGTCGAACTGGAGAACAAGCACCAGGTGCTTGCGCACATCAGCGGGAAGATGCGCAAGAACTTCATCCGCATCCTTCCCGGAGACCGGGTGCTCGTGGAGGTGACCCCCTACGACCTCACCCGCGGCCGCATCATCTACCGATTCAAGTGAACGAGAGGAACCCATGAAAGTACGGCCTTCCATCAAGAAGCTGTGCGAGCACTGCAAGGTGGTCCGTCGCGAGGGCGTGAACCGGATCATCTGCAAGAAGAACCCCAAGCACAAGCAGCGTCAGGGTTAAGGAGACAGCGATGGCACGTATCGCCGGCATTGACCTGCCCACCGGGAAGCGCGTCGAGATCGCGCTCACCTACATCTATGGCATCGGCCGCGCCAAGGCCCAGAGCATCCTGACCCGCGCGAAGGTGGATTTCGGCACCAAGGTCCGGGATCTGACCGAGGACGAGGTTGGCCGCATCCGGCGCGTGATCACCGCCGAGGAGACGGTGGAGGGCGACCTCCGCAAGAACATCGGCCTGGATATCAAGCGCCTCATGGACATCGGCTGCTACCGCGGCCTGAGGCACCGCAAGGGCCTGCCCGTCCGCGGGCAGCGCACGCACACCAACGCCCGCACCCGCAAGGGCAAGCGGAAGACCGTGGCCGGCAAGAAGAAGTAAGGCGAGGACACCATGGCCAAGACCCAGACCCGGACCACCGGCAAGAAGGTGGTCAAGAAGAAGGAAAAGAAGAACGTCCCCCACGGTGTGGCCCACATCCAGGCGTCCTTCAACAACACCATCATCTCCATCGCGGACCCGATGGGGAACATGCTCTGCTGGGCCTCCAGCGGCAACCAGAACTTCCGCGGCACGCGGAAGGGCACGCCCTTCGCCGCCCAGGTGGCCGCAGGCATCGCCGCCGAAGCCGCCAAGGAGCAGGGCGTCCGCTCGGTGGATGTCCGCGTGAAGGGCCCCGGTGCGGGCCGCGAGAGCGCCATCCGGGCCCTGAACGCCGCGGGCATCCAGGTGACCAGCATCCGCGACGTCACCCCCATTCCCCACAATGGCTGCCGGCCGCCCAAGCGGCGCCGCGTGTAAAGGAGGAGCAGAGACATGGCTCGATACACTGACGCTGTCTGCCGCCTTTGCCGCCGCGAAGGCATGAAGCTCTATCTCAAGGGCGAGCGCTGCTTCAAGGAGAAGTGCTCGTTCGAGACCCGCAAGGGCAAGATTCCCGGCCAGCATGGCGCAGGGAAGCTCAAGAAGCCCACCGGCTACGCCCTGCAGCTGCGCGAGAAGCAGAAGGTGAAGCGCATCTACGGCGTGCTGGAGAAGCAGTTCCGGCACTACTTCGAGCGCGCCGATCAGAAGAAGGGCGTGACGGGCCACAACCTGCTCGCCTTCCTCGAGCAGCGGCTCGACAACGTGGTCTACCGCCTCGGCTTCGCCCCCAGCCGCTCCGCCGCCCGGCAGATGGTCATGCACGGCCACGTGCTGGTCAACGGCAAGCGGGTGGACATCCCCTCCTACCAGGTGAAGCCGGGCCATGCCATCGAGCTGGGCCACCGCGCCAAGGAGAACGACGGGGTCAAGTCCTCGGTCGAGACCTCCGCCGGCCGCGGCATCCCCAAGTGGCTCACCCTGGACGCCAGTGCCTTCAAGGGCCAGGTGCTCGCCGCTCCCACCCGCGAGGACGTGACCCTCGACATCAACGAGCAGCTGATCGTTGAACTGTATTCCAAGTAGGGGGGCAGGATGCTGAACATCAACGATTTCCAGAGGCCGCGCTTCGCGGAAGTCACGCCCGGTTCCCTCAGCGACTCCTACGGGGAGTTCGTGGCCTACCCCTTCGAGCGGGGCTTCGCCACGACCGTCGGCCACAGCCTCCGCCGGGTGCTGCTCAGCAGCATCCAGGGGGCCGCCGTCACCAATGTCCGGATCAAGGGCGTGATGCACGAGTTCACGACCCTCCCCGGGGTCTGGGAGGACATCACCCACATCCTCCTGAACCTCAAGGAGATCCCCTTCAAGCTGCACAGCAGCGAGCCCCAGACGGTGACCATCTCCGCCAAGGGCGAGGGCGTCGTCACCTCCGCGGCCATCCGGTGCAACCAGAACGTGGAGGTGGTGGATCCCAACGTCCACATCGCCACCCTGGGCGAGGAGGGCGAACTCGAGATGGAGCTCGTCGTCCGCATTGGGCGCGGCTTCGTGACGGCCGATGGCAACCACGACGAGTCCCTGGGCCTCGGATTCATCCCCATGGATTCGAACCACAGCCCCATCACCCGCGTGAACTACATCGTCGAGCCTGCCCGCGTGGGACAGAGCACAGACTACGAGAAGCTCACCCTGCAGGTCTGGACCAACGGCGCCGTCCATCCCAAGGAGGCCGTTTCCGATGCAGCCCTCATCCTGCGGGACCATTTTCTGGTCTTCGCACGCCAGGACGAGGATTTCACCGATGACGAGCCGGGCACCATCACCCCCGGCGAGGCCAACCACTGGCTGGTCAAGTCGGTGGAGGAGCTCGAACTCTCCGTGCGGGCCAACAACTGCCTGCGGAACGCCAACATCACCACCATCGGCGAGCTGGTCCAGCGGACCGAGGCCGAGCTGATGAAGACCAAGAACTTCGGCAAGAAATCCCTCCAGGAGATCAAGGACGAGCTGGCCCGCATCGGCCTCTCCCTGGGCATGCGCCTCGAGCAGGAAGTGTAAGGAGCCCCCATGCGTCACAACGTTGCCGGCAAGCGCCTGGGCCGCACCACCAACCAGCGCAAGGCCCTCATGAAGAACCTCGCGACCGCGCTCATCCAGAGCGAG